>JANMGS010000064.1:0-14483 GCA_031374745.1 Ferruginibacter sp.
ACATCTTCTTCAAGAAGACAAATACAAAAATATAATAGTAGAAAGTTTACAATTCTGTGTAAAAGAAAACAAAGTAAAATTATATGCTTTTGCAATAATGAGTAACCATATTCATTTGGTATGGCAACAAATACCACCTACTACAAAAGTAAAATTGCAACATAGTTTTATTCACAGAATCCTGCGGATGACGTATACAGCGCAAAAAATAAAAGAAGATTTGCAGAAGCATAATCCTACTTTATTAGAAAATTTTAGAGTGGATGCAAAAGATAGAATGTGTCAAATATGGGAAAGAAACCCACTTACAGTTGATTTGTTTTCGCCAAAAGTATTTTATCAGAAAATAGAGTATGTGCATTTTAACCCAGTAAAAGCGGGGTTATGCTTACATCCCGAAGATTACTATTATTCATCAGCAAATTTTTATACAACTGGTGTAGATGAATTTAATATGCTTACACATTATGATGGGTGAAGTGTTGTTGGTTTTAAATTGTAGCCTAAGCAAGTGTTGTTGGTACGCACGGCTGCACAAGCTATGCTGCATACCAACAACGGCGGCGCTACAATAGAGCAACCAATTACTAAAGAAAATTTAAGTATATTTAGAATGCCAACAAGGGCTAAAAAAAAACCAATAAAATGAAAAATTTAGTGAATTGCTTATTTCTTATATTTTTATTCATTTCTTTTAATGGAAAGGCAATTGGACAAGTTGACATTTGGGGACAAAACGGTTTGCTTGAGCAAGGCGTAAGTTTGGATATTAAAGTAGATTATATTGACTCATTTTATGCATTAAATGCTAAATTACAATTAAATAAAAAACATAATTTTTTTATTGCAAAAAAAATACAATTTAAAGATTATTTTTCAAGGGGAACTGCGATATTAGATGATTGTCATGGCACTTTATTTTTGTCAAAAATGGTAATGAATAGAGAAATGATTTGGGCTCCAAATGATTATAATATACTTACTCAAAATTTATTTGATTCTAATGGTAAAATTGTAAGAAACCCGATTGAAATGAAAGAGCTAAAGCCTATAGATTCTGTTAATATATCCGTAAAATTGAATAACATTTATCCTTTAGAACTTGGTTATTATGTTATTTATTTGAGAGTAAAAGTAAAGTATAAAAGAAAATGGGTATATATCCATTCTGATCCTTATAGTTTTCAAGTTGATAAATTACCTCCTAAAAAAGCAAAGTTTCATAATTGATAATAGAAGTAGGTTACTAAACAAAATTCAAATTATCTCTGAAATTAAAAACTCGGGAAATAGGTTTCCCAAACACATACTTCGGCAAAGAATTCCAACAAGGGCTAAAAATATATTTGGGTTATTTGATGGTGATTGAAGCGAATGGTCGTATGATACGAACCAAGGCAGAAGGAAAAAGACCTAGTTCATTTTACAAATATGATACAATAGAAATGGTATGATTAGTGTTATTATTCCAACTTACAATGAAGAAAAGAATATTGGAGGACTCATTTTGTACCTACAAAATTGCTGTAAGAATAATGAGGTAGAGATAGTAGTTGCTGATAGTGCAAGTTCCGATGATACTACTACCATTGCAGCTTCAATGGGTGTAATGGTTGTAATGTCAACAATTAAAGGAAGGGCCGCACAAATGAATAGCGGTGCTGCGGCAGCAAAATTTGATATACTTTATTTTGTACATGCAGATACCAAACCGCCCGCTACATTTTATACAGATATAGTAAATGCTGTAAACAATGGCTATCAGCTAGGGCGGTACAGAACTACATTTGAAGGCAACAAATGGCTGTTAAAGCTGAATGCTTTTTTTACAAGGTTTGATTGGTTTATGTGTTATGGTGGCGATCAAACATTGTTTATAACCAAAAACCTGTTTAGTAAAATAAGCGGTTTCGATGAAAAATTCTTACTCATGGAAGAGTTTGATTTGGTTGCAAGAGCAAAACAATTTTCAGCTTATAAAATTTTTCCCCAAGCTACCATCGTATCTATCAGAAAATATGATTCTAATTCGTGGTGGAGCGTGCAAAGGGCAAATTACAAGGCGGTACAAATGTATAAAAAAGGCGTTTCGCAAGATGAATTGGTAAAGGCATATGCGGGTTTTTTGCGTAAGTGATACCAATTATAATTTATGAAAAGCCCAAAAAAATAATATTGTCTGGGTGAACCTGCCTTTGATGGCAGATAGGCTGTCGAACTTGATGCACATAAAAAGAAGGGCCTTCGCATTTTACGAAGGCCCTTTGCTTTCTGTTTTTCTTTTGTCCTTTTAATTTACAATCATCAGTTTAATGGTCGTGTTATCTTTTCCATTGATAAGTCGTAACAGGTACATTCCACTCTTCAGTCCGTTTAAACTCATATTAAGCAGGTAATGGCTGTTGTTCAGTTGTTCTTTTACCATTTTACCCGCAGCATCGAATAGTTGCACCCGGCTGTACTGATCCACTCCTTCAATAGTTACCTGTTGCTGTGCAGGGTTAGGATACACTTTGATAAGGCCCTGTTTATCGAATAGTAAACTTACAATTTGTGAAAGCTTGCTCTTACCGTCTAAGTCTTCCTGTTTTAGGCGATAATATACCTTGCCTGTTTTGCCAGGTATATCGGTAGTACTGTATTCTTTCAACACACCAGAACTACCAGCACCGGTTACAAATCCTACATTTACAAAGTAGTTACCATCAAAACTGCGTTGTATCTCAAAACCTTTGTTGTTTATTTCTGTGGCGGTTTGCCAGTTGAGTTTGGCAGTAGTGGCATTGAGTTTTTGTACTTGGAAATCCAGTATATTAACCGGCAAAGGAAATCCGGAAGAACCGAGGATATACTCAGTGTTCTGACCAGTTACGGTTAGCGTATTGGCAGTTGTGTTTAATGAAGCCCCGCTATTGGTCCAGGTCGCAGTACTGTTATCATTACGTTTGAATAGTTGCAGCGTTGGTTCTGCAGCTGAGGAAACAAATGGATTGCCGGTATAATTATAGGTTGCTGTATAGCTGGCTGTTGTGCCTACCGGCATTTCCGCCTTTTTAACACCAAAATAGTGATCATTACTACCCAAACCCAATATTCCTGCTTGGATTTCCGGTGGATCTTTTACCACATAAACGTACAGGCCTAATGCTGTACCCGCACCCTGAAGGGTCGAGAAATTTTCTCCTGTTGGAAGAGCCAGCGTTGCCGGAACCAATGGGTTCGTTAAATTATGCACACTGGCATCACCAATGGGTGCTCCGGAAGTTACAAACTGCGGACCGTTAACCAACGTCCCGGTTTTTGCCCCTTTCGTTTCATAGGTTAACCATAGATTCTTTTCATCGAAATTGTAATAACTAACAAGGTTTGAAAAAGCAGGATGAACAGGGGTTATTTTTCGATTCATCCAGTCTCTGACTTGGTCAACAGTTAAAGCGGTATTCCATATTCTGATATCATCCAAAATAGCATCAACATTATCAGGTAGAGGACCATATTGTTTACCAATTTGGGTCTGTGTTCCCCCGGCTCCTACTGAATAGGCTGTACTGGTTGCCACCTGAATTCCATCCATATATAAAACACCATTAGACCCCGATTTTACAACCGCTAAATGAACCCATTTATTCTGAGGTAATTCTACAGTAGTTGCCCATGTATGGCCCAATCGAATATACCCTGTACTATTTGCTGTACCAATATAAAAAGCATTTGGTCCCCAACCCTGAGAAATGAATTCTCTGAAGCCATTGATATTTCTATTGTACACCCATAATTCTACTGTAAAATCCCCTGTTGTGGGTACCAGGTATTCATTGGTTACTATATGATCATCTACACCATCAAAATTTAAAGCATTGCCGCTTCCTCTGCTTTGTTTATACAATGCTGTAACCTGGTTAGC
Source organism: Ferruginibacter sp. (assembly GCA_031374745.1). Classification (GTDB taxonomy): domain Bacteria; phylum Bacteroidota; class Bacteroidia; order Chitinophagales; family Chitinophagaceae; genus Ferruginibacter. The sequence continues at coordinate 3,905 of JANMGS010000064.1, forward strand.
ATCCAATGCACTGCCATAGATTTTTACTTCATCCACTTTACCATTTAATATACCTAAACTGCCACAACCATTGGGCTCACCTATTTTAACAGGTGCGCTGTATGCAGGATTATTATAAGCGGTTAGCAAAGAGCCTTTCAATACCCCATCTATATATAGTCTCTGATATGTAACATCATAAGTGGCTACTACATGATGCCATTTTCCGTCGTTGTATGTTTCAGTAGTTGTTAATGGGAACCAGGTACCACTAACTGACATCCAGAAACCCAATTTTCCGTTTTCTACAAGGAGAATATAACCATTTGGAGTTCCGCAATTGTGCTTACCTATTATCTGCCTGGGTTCACCAGTATTGGTTCCAAGATTAACCCAGGCTGAAAGACTAAAAGGCCGGCCACTGAAATTCTCATAAAAGTCCAGTGAAGTACTGTTGGCCAACGTAATACTTGTGCCTGTTCCATTGCCATTAAATTGGTAAGCCGAATTGGCGTTGTTGTACTTATCAGTGGCTGGTGGAGCATTTACAACAGTGCCATTGTGGTTGTTGCTGCTTTTATCATTGGCATCGCCATTCATGGGCAAATAAGCAATCAAATCGGGCTGCATCGGCACATCGGCTAATTGCAGAATTTCATTGGGAGATAAAATCCGATTGTAAATCCTTAACTCATCAATAATATTATTGCTGTAATAGGTTGCGGGCATTGCTCCTATATTTAAGTCTGCTGTAGATGCCCCATTCAAATTTATATTTCCCTGTGGTATCCAGGTAGGTGTATATACTCCGTCTATATAGAATTTAACATCAGGAGAACCATGATAAGTGGTGACAGCATAATGATGCCAGTTTAAATCCTGAGGGGCATGTATAAGATGATATCCTCCATTGTATTTGAAAATTAATTCACCGGGTGTAAAAACAAGCCCGTAATTACATATTCCTGAGTTCACATCCCCGCCTTTGTTTACAATTTCATCAATTGTGTTCAATGAGTTCCTTTTAACCCAGACTGAAATACTTAACTTATTACTTATTTGAATACTGGGGTTATTTGAAACAGTAACATACCGGGCGGGAGTTGCATTCATTTGAATGGCCATTACTGTAACATTAAACCTGTCATTTACATAAGTGGGGCCATTAATAGGTGTACCGTTGTTTCCATTCCCGCTTTCATCATTAGCATTGCCGTTAAATGGATAGTAAGCCACAAGACCAGTAGATTCGCTTTTATATTGCTGTAAAATTTCAGCTGATGCGAGCCCATGGTTATATACCCTTATTTCGTCCACCTTTCCATTAAAACCTCCATTACAGCCATTATAACCGCCCAACGCCCAATTGGCGCCATTGGGTACAGTATAAGCAAAGGCATCAGAAATTTTCTGCTGACCATCAATATAAATGTACCGGTTTGCGCCATCATAAACGGCTGCAACATGATGCCATTTGCCATCAGTATAACTTTCAGGAGTGCTTAAATAGCTATATCCTCCCGCACCAGCCATCCAGAAAGTGATTTTATCATTATAAAGCATCACGATATAACCACTCTGCTCGCCGCAATTATGCTTTGAAAAAATCGGATAGTTGTTTCCTGCACCGGCGGTTCCGGTAAACCTGAACCATCCACTAACGGAAAAGCCTCCGGATGTAAAATTCAATCCAGAAGTACCAGCTACCTGTATTTTATCAGAAGAAGTTCCATTAAATGTAAAATTGTATGCTTTACCTGTTTGTTCGAACCTGTCGCTGGTAAGTGTAGCCCCCGAAACTACTCCATTGTATCCATTAACACTTTCATCATTGGCATTTCCGTTAAAGGGATAATAAGCAACTATGTCTGTAGCACTTTGATTATAAATTTGCTGAATTTCTGCAGCGGAATGTTGACGCTGATAAATCTTCAATTCATCTATAATATTGGCTCCAAAATAATTGAATCCACCCACCTGAGCTCCTATGTGCAGGTCTTGTGCCGAATTGTTCATTACAATCGCACTGACACCGCTTGTATACATAACAGGTTTTGGTTGTCCGTCAATATATAATACCGGGTTAGCATCGCCAGCTTTCGCAACAACTGCATAATGATGCCAGTTCAGGTCATTTACACCATCCGTTCCTCTCCAACCACCGTTAAAGAAGAAGTAAAACATATTATTGTTTATATTATGAAGTCCCATACCATAATTACAGGTACCCCCTGTCCAATCTCCTCCTTTTTCTGTTATGATATCAATACCAAAACGGGTTCTTTTTACCCAGGCGGTTAAACTAATTTCCAGACCCGGACGAATAGTGGCGGCATCTGGAACATTTATATAATTCGATGTGCCATTGAATGAATAAGCCTTGTTAGAGCTGTTGAATCGGTCAGGTTTTAAACTTGCGCCAATTACTGTTCCATTATTACCATTCCCACTTTCATCATTGGCATTGCCGTTAAAAGGATAGTAAGCAACCGGAACACCAGATTCGTTTTTATATAATGAGAGAACCTGTGCATCGGTCATTGGGTTATTATAAATCCTGAATTCATCCAATTTACCTTTAAAGTATCCTGATCCCCCGGCATCAACGTACACAGTTGTTCCATCGGGATACAGCAATCCTCCAATTACAAATGATTTTCCGTTTACAAAGGTTGGTCCGATATAATTGTTAGCGGTTTGCATAAGAACACCATCGATATAAATTTTTTGTGTGGCACCATCAATTGTAATTACCCAGTGTTTCCACTCGCCAACTGGTGGAGAAGCATAGGTCGCAGCAATATTACTCGCGTTACAATGCCCAGATACATTGTATGCATTATTTGAAGGACGATTGAGCAGTACAAGAAAACAAGAAGAATTACAACTATTACCACCATAGGAGACCGGAGTAGGACCGTTTGAAAAAGGATCTGCGTTAAACCAAAATGAAATCGTTCTATTGGTTGTTGGAAAATTATCTGCCGGCATACGGATATAAGAACCATCGGCTCCATCAAAATAATAAGCTTTATTAGCACTACCAAACCGGTCGGCGGTTAATGTAACACCAGTTCCTATATAAGTTGAGTTATTGCCGTTTCCACTTTCATCATTGGCATTGCTATTAAAGGGATAATAGGCTACCATTGACTCATTGGTATAAAGATCCTGCACCTGTGCGTCTGTCATTGCAGCATCATAAATACGAACATCATCCAGTTTGCCCTGAAAAAATCCAACATTTGCATCTGTATAAGGCGAAAGGCCGTTGGTATGCGTTATAGCGCCTAATGCAAAATCAACCCCCGCTGTTGCGGTACTGCCGCTAAAAGTATTGGCAGTACTTTTCAATTCGCCGTTTACATATATGTTTTGATTACTTCCGCTAATGGTCAATACCCAATGATACCAATTATTTACCGGAGCAGTTGAATAGGTATAGGCAGCAGGATTTGCACCACAATGGCCCTGTACCCAATACTGTCCGCTGCCAGTACAATTCAATCCCATCAGAAGCGTTGTACCGCAGGAACCATTACCCCCATAACCCAATAGTCCAGGCATGTTACTTACATTGGTCGTATAAAACCAAAGAGAAATAGTACGGTTAGTTGTTGGAAGGTTAGTGGAAGGCATTCTCATATAGGAACCAGTTGTACTGTAATTTGGCCCCGGAGTTCCATCAAAATAATATGCCTTATTGGCATTACCAAACCGGTCAGTAGTTAATGTAACACCCGTACCAATATAAGTGGGATTAATACCATTACCACTTTGATCGTTTGCATTTCCGTTAAAAGGATAATATGCTACCAGGTTCTGTGAAATGGCAGAAGCAGAAAGAGATAGCCAGACGAGTAATAGACATAGCTTACGCATGGCTTAGGATTTTATTTGAATCCAAATGTAAAAATAAATACCATGTTCTTTTATGAGGAAAATCAAATTGATATTTGATAATTGTCAGGCATTGAACTTTTAAAATTTTCCCCCAAGCTACCATCGTATCTATTAGAAAAAATGAATCTAATTCTTGGTGGAGCGTGCAAAGGGCAAATTATAAAGCAGTGCAATTTTTTAAAAAGGGCGCTTCACAAGAAGTGCTTGTAAAGCTCATTCCAATTTTTTACGAAAATGAATTGGCTTTAATAAAAAGCCCGCTGGTGAAAACCAGCAGGCCTATACCTCTACGAAAACCATCTTTAATTTTATTGCTGGAATATAATTTAGGCTGCTAAACTATTCCCTAATATTTTTTTAATATCCCTTTTTTTTCTTTTGGCTACTTCAAAGGTTGAATTGTCTTTTAAGGTAGTTATTTGATTTTGCTTAAAACAAAAATGACTTATCTGCCCAATATTTATCAAATGACTCCGGTGTATTCTGGCAAAAAAATCTTTTGGTAAAATGTCTTCAAACCAATGAAGCACTTTAGATACTAACAATGTTTTTCGACTGGTAAAATGTATTTTGCTATAATTGCTGAGTGCTTCTATCCTAACAATTTCGCTGGATAGTATACATTCCATTCCTTTGTTTGAATTAATATTGTTTTATGTTCAGTCATTTTTTTATATAATTTCTATGGCCATACAGGCAATGCTCCACAGGTTGCCGCTATCAATAATATTCTGTTATTAATGATAGCAAAATTACTGGTTGTTTTTGCTTGCACACTTGCGGCAGATGCATTTGCAGTACTTATAACACATGGGTTTGCTGTGCCCGAAGGTATAATTACATGAAAGGTGGAATCAGGTATTTTATTGCCATTCCAATTTGCTGCATTGTGCCAGTCGCTGCTTACAGCACCTGTCCAAATTGCTAATTTTTGTGCTACAGTTGCTAGGGCAGTATCTTTAAATCCAAAGCTACTTGTTGCTATCAAACTATAGGTGCCTAGTGCTGCAGCATTTGGCGTAGCTGTACTCCACGATGTAGCCAAACTTCCCGTATTGTACAATGGTAATAAATTGTATGTATTGTTACCGCAAATAATATACACCGTTGTATCGGGTCCTAAATGTGGTCGCACTGGTACCAATGAATAGCCCAACATGTACTCGCTGTTTCTGCCAGTTGTGGTATATGTTTTTGCAACAGAATCTATAGTGGCGGTAATATCTAAAACCCATGGGGCATCTGCATTGTGTTTACGTTTGTACAATAAAAGTTGATCATGATACATGCCGCCAGTAAAATATGGATTGGCTGCATAACTGTATTTCATGTTGTAATTAAGTTGGTTTGTATCGCCCACTACAAACACGCCAGCATACCTGTTGTTATTTGCCAATACCAATTGCCCGCTTTGTGTGTTTGGCTTTTCATTTACAGCATACACATGCAATGCTTGTACATTGCTACCAGTTAGTATGGTAGCTTCAATAGTATCTTTGTTTGTAATACCTGCGGTAACTTTTGCATATGAACCAATACCGTTGTAATCAAATCTACTCGTATCGCCAATTGGAGCAGATGATGTAGGTAAATCGATATAATAATGTGAAGGAATTTGGTCTTGAAAGAAAGTGCCACCACCAGCTCCTGTTAATACGTAATCGTATAAAAATGGCAAGCAATAAATACCGTGTGCTGTCCCTGCATAATCGCTGATAAAATTGTTGGTACTCGTTGTATTATCAAATCTATAATAGTGCAAAACATTGGCATAGTTAGCCTGTGTAGTTTTTATTTTGCTGCACATTTGTTGTCTTATTTCTGATAGCGATAAAATCTTATTCCATTCGCTTATTTCATCAATTAAACCATCCCAAGCATAGGCATAACCTGCTACAATGCCAGATCCTGCTTTTACACTTTCAAATGTTGTTGGTAAAAATGAGGAGGTACCCGAAGCAACAGCCATTCCATTTATAAATACATTGTAGCTATTGGCAACTGCATTCCAGTTAAATGTTAAGTGATACCAACGCCCGGTATTTATATTATTCATTACTGTTACGGTATCTTGGTATCCGGTAACAGTTGTATCGGTACCAATGGTTAACAGCAGTTTGTTGTTTTTAATAAATACATTAAACGCTTTGTGTTTCCCTGCTTGATTGCGAAAATGGGTTGTAGATAAAAGTACTGCATTGTTTTTTATCGTATTTGCATTGAACCAACAGGCAATACTACCTTGTGTTGGTGCATTTCCCCAATTGCCCAACTCCGCAAATGCTGAACCACTCAAAGCACTATACAAACCACTGCCTGTAAAAGTTAGCATTTTTCCACTGCCTGGCAAGCTATCTTTAGGTACATTGGTTGTATTGGCACAAGTAAACAATGGTGTGTAATTTGAGCCTGCTGTTTTATAAATAATACTACTAGCCAAACTTCCAGCACCAGTAATTATTTGGTTATTGCCATTAGCTGAATTGCTTCCAAATTTATACAAGCTTACCAGATTGGTTTCAGCGCCTGTAAGGTTTACGTTTATATTGTTTCTAATTTGATCAGTTGTGCGAGCAATATTCCAAACCCGTACTTCGCTTACATATCCAGCAAAAGCGGGAGATAATGCAGTGGACAAACCAGCTAATCCAATACTTGGGTGCAATATATATCCACTTGCCGCTGACGAGCTTTTTAACGCACCATTTACATATAATTTCAACTTGCCATTTTCGCTTACTACGGTTATATGCGACCAGTCGGATGTTGCTCCAATATATACTGCTGGGGCCTGTAAATATCCTGTAGAGCCTTCATATACACCTATGCCATTTGTACCCAAGCTAATGCCTATACCTGCATGGCCTGCGCCTAAACTATTTCCATTATTGGGTGCTATTACAAATGTTTGCCCCGCTTGCCCATTTTCTATATAATGACCCAGCGGCCATATTGGATACCCACTTGTGCCCGAGCCACGTTTTTCCAATAATGGTTTGGCTACAATTTCCATGGTAAAATTTTGGGTAATGGTTGGGTAAGTAAAATCACTTGTACCATTAACGGCTGTAACGGCATCGGCATAGCCATTCAATAAAATAGAACATGGAGGATCATTTATGGGTATTTCGCTGCACGTAAATTTGGGTGTAGTGGTAGTGCCAGCAAGCTGTGCATTTAATATGCTGCCAGTGTTTGTGCAAGAATTTGTAACAAACGTTGGTCCGTTTACGCCATCAGTAAGCATTCCGCCAAAATTGTAATAGGCAACCAATCCACTTTCATTGCCTAGCAAACGCTGCCCAACAATGCTTGTAATTTCTGCTGCAGATATAGCTCTATTCCATACACTCAATTCATCTAAGCTTCCATTAAATTTATTGATACCCCCAATATCTGCTCCAATGTTCAATGCATTAGCACCGGTAATGGGTGTTGTTGCGTTTGCAGTGGTAGCTTCTAAAACGCCATCTACATAAATTTTTAAATTGGCCCCGTCATAAGTGCCTACCGCATAATGCCAGTTGCCATCTGTAATGGTTGTTGTACCAATTGCAGAAACAGTAGCGAATGCTGTATTTACAAAACTTATTTGCGCTTTATTGGTAGCAGAAAGAGAAAGTTTGTAATTGATATTTACCGCATCTACATCCTTCATTAAGATACATTTTACAGCACCAGTATTGGTGGTTTTAAAATAAGCGCCTACAGAGAATTGAGCTAGATTAATTGCTGCATTGTTGGCTGCTTGTCCATAATCCGTTGTACCATTTAAAATCATATTACATTCGGGGCTGGTAAATGGCGATGGAGCACATTCAAATATTGGTGTAAGTGCTGTGCCATAGGTTGAGCCATTTAATACAGTTCCTGTTGCGGTGCAAAAATTTGTAACATTCCTATTTTGGCCACTTCTGCTATTATCATTAAAATGGTAGTAAGCCACTAAGCCAGTTTCATTACCAAGCAACGAACCATTCATGGTAGTTTGAATTTGAGATAATGTTCTGGTAGTATTCCAAACCCTTACTTCATCAATCTTACCAATTAATGGATAAAGATTTAAGGGTGAATTATAACCAATATCTAAAGGACTAGAGTTGGTTGTAATTGTTCCAGTAACTGCTAATGTTCCATCCAACGTTCCGTCTACATATAATTTTAAAGTAGTGCCATCGTATGTAAATGCAGTATGATGCCATTCATTGTCATTAACGGCTAAAGTAGAGTTGATAATTTGTTGTACGCCATTTATTAGCATACCAGCAGATACCTTTCCAGTGGTTTGTTGAACATAAATACCTGGGGCTTCTTGTGTGCCATTTCCACCTTTACCAATTATTCTTCTGTAAGCTGTTACATTGGTACTTGGTTTTACCCAGGCCTCGTAAGTTACAGTAGTAGTGCTATTGAATGCTGCATTGTGCGGCACTTGCACCCCTTCGCTTGCTGCACCACTTAATGAAATGCCACAGGTTGGTGGATTAACAGTGCAAGGAAATTTTACATAGTTTACTGTCGTACCATTTAAAGTAGCACCCGTTGCCGTGGCATAATTTGTGATGGTTTGCCCAGCACCATTCACACTGTTATCATTAAACCGATAATAGGCTTGCAAACCAGCTTCGTTGCCCACCAATGAATCGGATGCTTTACTGATGAGTTGATTTTGTGTACGCTCAATATTCCAGTAACGAACTTCATCAAGTGTACCATTGTATAGTTGAGCACCTTGATAGCCAGCACCCATTGTAAGCCTAGGTAATGTTGTTGGATAAAAACTAAGCGGATTTACAAATATTAATTTTCCATCTAAATATCCTTTATAAGTAAGTGCTGTTAAATCCCATGTAACAGATACATGATAATTTTTATTTGCCACCAATGTGCCATACAAGCCTTGCGATAAATTGGCATTGCTACTACCATTGCCAAATATTACATATAACTGCCCACTAGTTAGTGTTTGAAAATAAATTCCATCTAACAATGTTGCACTTAAAGAAATTGTAGAAAGTGGTATTTGATTGTTGGGAAACGATGGTTGATTCATCCAAAATTCAATGCTGCCTTTATTTGGCATGGTACCCAAGTTGCCTATATCCACTCGGCTGGTTGTACCATTAAATTTTGCTGCACATGTGGGAGCAATAAATGTTGGTAATGCTAAGTTAGGGCAATCAAAAGTTGGGGTGGTTGCAGTGCCAGTTGTAATTCCATCTAAAGCTTTACTAGCATTGGTACATAGGTTTGGCACTGTTTGTCCGCTGCCATTATAAGTTCCATTATTAAAATCGTAATTGGCTACAAGGCCTGCTTCATTTCCCACTAATAGGCCGTTCATAGTAGAGGTAATTTGGCTAAGGTTTCTTGCTACATCCCAAATTCTTACATCGTCTATTTTACCAATAAACGGATAAAGATTAAAACCCATGCTATATCCAATAGTTAAAGGATCGGTAGAAGATGTAATTGCCCCAGTGGCTGCAAGAGAATTTTCAAAAACTCCATCAATATATAGTTTCATTTCAGCACCATCATAAGTAGTGGCAATATGATGCCATTGATTGTCGTTTACTGCAGTATTGCTGTATAAGGTTTTATAAACACCAGCAACGTGCAACCAAACTGATACCTTGCCATCATAACCTGATCCGCTAGCTTCAATCTCAATCGTTGGATTATGTACAGCAGTTGCATATCTACCTAACACAACCCTATAAGTGCTGATATTTGTTGAGGGTTTTACCCATACTTCGTATGTGTATGCTGCAGTTAGGTTTAATGCAGCACTGTAAGGGATACGAGTACTTGTGCCAACAACGCCTGTTAAGTTTAATGCACAAGTAGGGGGTATCGGTGTTACGGCACTTGCCAAAACATATTCTGTATTTTGCCCAGTAGCATTGACGGTTTTTGTACCAATATTTAAAGTTTGGTTGCTGGCAGCACTCCAAGCACTGGCTGCATTGTCGGTACGTTTAAATAATTTTAATGTGGGTTCATTAACAGGCGTTACTGCTGTGTTGTTTGTATAATTGTATGTTGCATTGTATGCTGCTGTACCATTTCCATTTACTACAAATACTCCTGCATATTTATTGTTGCCCACAATGCCAGGAAAATTTTGATTGTTGGGTAATTCGTTCACTGCATATACCTGTACACCTGCACTGGTGCCTGCATTCATGGAAGCTGTAAAATTATCAGATGGAATACCAATGTTTATATTAGCTGTACCAACATTGGCCGTATAATCATAAGCACTGTTATCGCCAATAGGTGCGCTACTGGTTGTTAATACACCTCCATTACCATAAGCTTCGGTTACACAGTTATTTATTTGATTGCCAAAAATTGTTCCACTTGTTTCGTCAAATTTATAGTATCTCGTAAGCGATGCATGATTGGGATGCGATGCGGTTTCTTTTTTACACATCCAATTTCTAATGGTAGTTTGCGAAAGTGCTGTATTCCAAATTCGCAATTCATCTAAATTAGAATTGTTGCTGTAGTAAGGGGAAGCAGCAATGTATCCCATGGACATAAATGTACGAGCCGCTACATTGTTTATACTCGTACCTGGTGGGATAGCAGTTGTGCCTTCTAAAACTCCATTCACATAAATTTTTAAATTATTGCCTTCTCTTACCCCAGCAATATGATACCATTTATTGATTGGTAAGCTTGTTGTAGC
>JANMGS010000149.1:0-8963 GCA_031374745.1 Ferruginibacter sp.
AAGATACATCCGGATCAAGATTATAATTTATATAGGTACTGTTAATAAAGTTTGTACCCATATTAGCAAAGCATAAACCGGTGGGCGAATACTTTGACACCATCATATTAAATTCTATTTCTACCTCTTCATTTGTAGCCGCTACAGCACTACCATTATCATTTCTGCAAATATGAAAATATACCCTTACCAATCTAGAAACTGCTGTAAGTGCTCTTTGCAGGGCATAATTTTCTGCTGCTAAATAAGCAGCGGTGTCAATGGGAATGTTGCTACATTCTTTGGTTGTTTGTCCAAAAATAATTGAACAGAAAGTAAAAATTGTAACAACCAATAAAAATATCTTTTTCATACCTGCTATTATTTAAAATCATGCAATACCATTTTCATTAATACACACAAGTAGCTTTTATTGTGGTAGACCCTGTGGTAGGCAAGGCTTGAAACCCTGGCGGCACGGTTACAGATTGGCTTTGTATTGATGATATAGTTGTACCCGTAATATTTAAAGTAGGGTTAATAGTAATACTGTTTCGGGCCGTTCTAAAGTAATAACCACTACTTACTGTGCCTGGTCCCGCCGCTGTAGTAGCAGGCGATACAGTGTTTAACAAACCCGCATCCGTTTCTAAAAAAGATGTTGCCCTGGCATATTGCCCCGTTGTAAAATGTGTAACCGTACAACCTTCGGAACCCCAATAGCTCATTATATTTTGATAAGGTGGTGAGTAATTTGTAGCGCCAGATGGATCTGTGCAATTACCGGTATAATTACAATTGCTAGCAGAAAAACATGAGCCATCAGTGTAAGGGTCTGCCTGTGTATCGCAAACTCTGTCGCCACGGGTAGAGCAACCTGTACCGTTAATATATTCCTCACCATTATTTGGTTCAAAAGTATGCAACAACCCAAGGCAATGCCCCACTTCGTGAGATATGGTGCGCCATAGTCCAATATTGCCATCATCTATAGAACAAAATGTGTTAGGAATATCGTAAGCATTGCCACCATAACTAGCCAATGCTCTATGGTAGAAAATATTTATACAATTGGGTACTAAAAAAGGTAACAACATATTTACATCTGCTTGTACATCTGGATCTAAATTAAAATTAATATCCGTACTGTTAATATAATCAAAGCCAACATTTGCAAAGCAAATATTATAGGGAGCGTAGTCTTCTATCAAGTCATTAAATTCCTCGTTAATTTGAGTTATGGTTGCTGCATCACTACCGCCAGCATCGCTTCTTAAAATATGAAAATATACACGTACCAATTTATTAACTGCCTCGGGACTTCTTTGAGCAGCCCATGTTTCAGCTCTTTGCTGGCTTTGTAAATTTATTGTTGGGCTCTTGCATTTTTTTGGTTGTGCAAAACAATAAATATGCAAACAAATAAATAAGATAAAGAAGATTATTTTCTTACTATTAAAAACTATTCTCATTTTATTAAATTTCTTGATGATAGATATGAAACACGTGTCAATATTTTAACCCTGTTATTAGTGATAGCCGCTAGTACATCCTTTTCCATCAGCTATAATATGTGAACCTGCTTTGGCATGGAAGCCTGGAGAAAACAAAATTTCATTGTCAGCATGATATTCCACTCTATTATCAGCTCCGCTTTCAATAATCTGAGTTGTTGTAATATTATTTCCAGCAATATATCCTTTGGGCGAATTGAGCGTGCCAGAAACAGTATAGTTTTGTATACAGCCAACGGTAATGTGCCGTTCGAATACCTTGCCTCCGAAAGTAACCCTTATTGTGTACGTACCAAAAGGAACTAAATTAGAAAGTATTACGTTCCAGTTGTAATAAAATGTTCTGCTACCACCAGAATTGGTAAAAGTTGCAAAAGTCATTTGGCTGCCAGCTGGGTTAAGCAATTGAATAATCGCAACGGAGCCGTCTATCCAATCTCTAAACCAGGTTCTTGTATAAATGGTATTACCTGGGTTAAATGATTTATCAAAATACAACGACACTGTTTGGTCGCAATTACTGGTATAGTTACCAGGCGATGCATTGTGTGTTTCAATGGCCACTACCGAAGGTTCATTGTATGGCTTTTGGTTATTCCAAAACGATGGTAAAATATTGTTGCAGGAGCCATTAAAAGGTTCACGCAAAGAGCCTCCATCCCATAAACCACTGCTGTAAAAATAATTGTTGATGTACACGCCAAAATGCAAATGTGGTCCTGTACTTCTACCAGAACTAGCCATGTAGCCAACATATGCTCCGGCGCTCACCCGCTGTCCTAACGTTCTTGGAATAACCGAGCCTGATTTTAAATGTATGTAAGTGGTAACCGTCGAATCGTCGTGCATTAAAGCAATCCAGTTGCCCCATGTAGGGCCGGTAAAACCATTAAGTGAACAGTTATTGTCTGTATTTCCATCATCGCCGCCCACAATAATACCGCTCGCAGCTGCCACTACCGATATTGATTGGTCATTCATCATTTTCCAGCCATAGGGCATTGCTGAAATATCTAGTCCATTATGCCCATCGTAGTTGCGAGTGCCACAATTATAATCTAGTCGTCCAGATACATAATTGTCGTTGGCATCCCTCACTTCGGTCGCTGGATCCAAATCTACGTAATTGGTAATTTGATAATACGTAAAATTTGATATATTATTCGGTCGGAGCGGCCAATCTAACTTTACCGAAGGCGTTGGAAACCGTTGTGCTTGATAACTGGCATCTACTTCCACACTTGTAGCTCTAAGCGACTTGATGTTATTCCTAATTTGCAAAAGATAAGGTTGGGAATTTTGATGAGTCACATTACAGCCTTGTTCTTTATTTGAGTCTTGGGCATAAGCCTGACCTTGTTGCAAAAAAAAGGCTAACGCAACGATTGTTCTTATGACCTCAAGCCGGATTTTGGGATAATGATGTTGAATAGACATTTCAATTATTTTTTCTTTTTAATGTATCTACCTGCTTTTGCAAATCAATAATATACAACGTAAGCTCCTCAATTTTCTCCATCATTTTCTTTTGCATGTCGCCTACTTCAATACCATTTTTTTCTACTTCTTTTGCCGAAGGAATATTGGGAAGGTGATTGTTTTTTGCTATAAATTTTTCTACATCAGGCAATGATTTCAATTTGTACTTTTTATCAAAAACATAATCGGGCCATCCACTGCTTACCAGTTTTACTTTTAATTCTTCGCAAATAATTTTCCCTCCTACCGTTAATCTGTATGCAGAGGCAGCAGGTACAACTGCACCTATAGCTACTTGTGTGCCGTCTAGTTGAATATATCCGTTATTTACTCCAACTACCAATCCATCGTTCGTTTGTGCAATAAAGGAGTTTTTTGTTGGGTTACTTGGTTGAAGAAATGACATGTATGGAGCAGTACCAAGTAGTAATAAAGCTTGAACGCCTTAATATATGGTCGTTCTAGCCCCAACAGTTACTTCACCCCCATCATTTTGGATTGCTAGCGTGCCGGCTGTGGTATAATTGCTTCTTACCATTATCTCATTGTTATCTAAAAGCAAACTAGTGCCAGAGCCACTACCCAACATTATAAATCCGTTGGCCGTTGAGGCTAAATCAGCATCTTGGCCCGCAGGTATGTGCAGTTTTGCCAGAGGCGCAATAGTACCAATACCCACTTCGCCATTTTGATCTATGGCAACTTGATCGGTTGCGTTTGTTCGAAATATTAAATTGCCGGTGTTATTACCAGAATTGGTACCTATTCTCAAATCATCATAATTTGAAAGTTGTATAAAAGCTTTTTTTAAAGGGGGGTTACCTAGTACCAATGACGGAACATTAAACTGGATTATTGGATCTAAATCATTTATAGCAATATTATCTCCTTCATAATTATTCAAGGTTAATTGACCATTTGGATTATTAGAGCCAATACCAACTTCGCCATTGCTATTAACGGTAAAATCATTCTTTTTACCCGCATTGCCAACGCCAATGCGCAAATAATTTGCAATACCCGCATCTTCTACATAATTTATAGATGCAAGTGTATCACCAGTTCGGTTAAATTGTAATCCTCCCTCATTGCCATCAACATTTGGTATATCGAAAATTACATGTGGGTCTTGGCCACTTCTGCTATCTTGTACATAAATTTTCCCGTTTAATACATGCAGTTTTTGATCAGGACTGGTAGTTCCTATACCAATACTGTCTGTACTATTATAAACATAATTTCTTGTGGAAGATGTATTCCAAACATTGTTGTTTAATACTTTTTTCCAAGTGGTTCCATCATGGTGATAGTACTCTTTAAAATCAGTATCATACACCATCAAACCAGCTACAGGGCTGCCTATTAATGTACGTTGGGAAGTACTCATTCTAGGAATTAACAAACCTTTGCTGGTACTGCTTACATCTAATACTGCGCTGTTGTTTGGCGTTGTGGTTCCTATACCCACGCTTTGCGCATGCAAAAAGTTGGCGCTAATAATAGTGAAAATAATAATTGTAAATCGTTTCATTTTATTTGTTTTTTATAGATTAATATATGTGGTTATAGTAAACCATCTAACTCAATTAATAATTGTAGCAACTTTCCTTTTTGCACATCTTCTCCAAAAAACTTTACCGCCTGTGGCACTATGTATGTTTCTGTTCCCATGCTGCTTCTGTTTTCCAGCTGCATCATATTTGGTAAATACACAAATTGCAACCACTCTGCAAAATCTTGTTCTGTTTGTATAGCCGTTTGCTTAAATTCATTTACCCAAAAAGGCACTTGCTTTTTCCACAATCCTATTTGCTTCATCTCTGCTTTTAGCTCGGTTATTTTATCGGTTATTGCACTTGTCATAACCATAGGATTTTATATTTAAGTAAAAGTATATATTGCCATTAATATACTTTTATAGTATAAAGCCAATGGTTGTTGCTATTTATAAAAAGGCTATTGCATAATTTTCTATTTATGCAATGGTATAGTTGGTAGAGGATATGGTTATCATAAACAAAGCACTTATGATTACTTTTGCATTACACTTGAAACCAATACATGCATATAAACTTCGCCATTATTTAATGATGGTATTTGTAAACTTTTTTATGTTTACTGCAAATAGTCAATCCTCTTTTCGTATTACAGTAGCACAAGGCTTGCAAACAAATACAATAACAGATATTACAAAAGATAGAAATAACAATATGTGGATAGGTTCTTATAATGGGCTTTATAAGCATGAGGGCGCTTCCATCAAATCATTTGTAAACATTGGAAAAGGCCCAGCCGACATTAGCGGATTAGAAATGCATACAGTACATGAAGACCGACTTGGCTTTATATGGGTGGGTACAACGAATGGTTTAGATAAAATTAATCCAAATACATATCAAGTAAAGCACTATCCTATCCGCTCCAAAGACAGTAATTCGAGTTTTGTTGGTTATATCTACGCAATATTTCAAGATGATGAAGATTACATATGGATATGCACAGACGCTGCTATGTTTCGTATGAATTATATAACAGGAGCGTATGTTGCCATACCTGTTGTAAAAAACCAAACTGGAATGCCAGATTATATAGTGGGTTACAATTGTGGTGTAAAAACAGGAAAGGGTATTTGGATGCACACGTACGATGGCATGGTATATTATGAGTATGCAAGTAAAAAGTTTTATCACCGTTATCACAATCCAGAAAATAAAGCCGTTTTTATGCTTCCTATTGCTAACGCAAAGCATCAATCGCAAAGTGGAATGGAGGTGGATAATAAAGGGAATATCTGGTATATAACTGATGCTGGAATACTGGCTAAATATAACTGGCGCAATAACCAATTAGATACGTTTCGGTTTCAACATCCGGTAAACGCATGGTATTGCTGCTATTCAGTAAAGGCTGACGGAAAGGGAAATATTTGGATTGGATTTAGGCATGGGGGATTACTTCTTTTTGATGTAGAAACAAAAAAATTTACGCCCATACAATACAAAGAAAGAAACAGCCTTATTAGCAGTAATTATGTGTATTCACTAGAAAGAGATTACAATGGAAATATTTGGGTAGCTACAGATAATGGTATTGATGTAATAAACTACTATTACAAGGCGGTACAGCAGCGACAATTAAGTGTGCGTTCAGATTTTACGAACCTCCAATATCAGGCAGGTGATTTTAGTTTTGACGGTAATGAAAATATATATATTCCGTTTTATAAATTTGGCTTTTTAAAATACAACATTGCTACAGATGTGGTGGATAGCTTTGGCGTAGGATATGATAAAAAAAACAGAGGAACAACTTATGTTATACCCGTAAATAAAAATTTTGTATGGGCTGCACGAGAAAAAAAACTGTTTAAATTAAACCTTATTACAAGAAAAAGTACCAATGCTGACTATACGGGTTTTCTGCCAAAAGAAATTGAAAAACACAACGGTGAGGTAATCTGGTATTGGAAAAATAATGCAACTACCTACGTAAGAAAAAACAATGCCACTCTTTTGCAGATAACAAAAGATACCACCAAAATACTAAAGGGATATGGCTTTAAAAAAAACATGACTGTTAGCCTTAATAAAAAATATATATGGTACCTCACAGAACAACTTAATCTTGTAAAAAAATCGGTAGAAGCTCCAGCAGAAGACACTATATGGTTACAGGAAAAATTAAAAAAATTAGACTTTTCTTTTTCCAACCCCAGAGATATGACCGATGATGGTGAAAGAATATGGATGACCGGACAAAATGGGCTACTAAGTTATAACTACAATAATGATATGCTTAAAGCTTATATTGGAAAGGATGGGTTATCACATACTACCACCTATTCTTTGGTTACAGATTCTACCAAAAGAGTATGGGTAGGTTCTATTGGAGGTATTGATGTGTATGATAAAGCAAAAGATATATTTAAACCGGCCATAAGTTTTCCGGCAGGTACTTATCAAGATGCCTTTGGAAGTGCTTTACAAATAAGCGAAGGAAGGTTGGTTTTTCATGCCGGCAATAAAATATTTATCATAAAGCCTGATGCCTATTTTGCACAAAAACAGGAGCATTTTCTTTTACAATTGCAAGAAATGCAAGTGAATGCTGTGAGTATAGATATGACAAACGATTCATTGATATCACATTTATCATACCAGCAAAACCGTTTAAAATTTCGCTTTGGCATATTGCATTTTGAACCGTATCACTATACCACCTATTGGTACAAACTACATGAAAATGATGAATGGATTTTACATGGAGTAAGTACTGAACTACTTTTAAATGAACTGCAACCAGGCAAATATATTTTACATATAAAAGCCACAGACGCTTCGGGGAATAATATTGCCGAAGAAAGAAAATTATCATTCGTTATACTACCACCATTTTGGAAAACCTGGTGGTTTCGTTTGTGTATGGTACTGGCAGTTGTAAGTTTGCTGGCAATTTTATATAGAAAACGCATAAACAACATCAAAAATAAAGCGGCAGTTTTACAACAAATTACAGAATTAGAATCCAAAGCACTGCGTGCACAAATGAACCCTCATTTTATTTTTAATAGCCTTAATGCCATACAAGAATTAATTATTACAGAAAATATAGAAGATGGTTATCGCTATTTATCTAGTTTTTCTAAACTACTACGCATGGTATTAAATTATTCTGAGAAAAATTTTATATCGCTAACCAATGAAATAGAAGTACTCAAATTATACTTATCCTTAGAAGCATTGCGCTTCAGGCAATCTTTTAATTATAATATTAGCATAGATGAAAATATAGAAACAGATATTATTCAACTACCATCATTGTTATTACAACCATATGTGGAAAATGCCGTATGGCACGGGCTTAGGCACAAGGAAGGAGAAAAAGCACTGGTTATTTTTATAACAGAAAAAAATGAGCAATTAGAAATTATTATTGAAGACAATGGTGTAGGTAGAGAACGATCTGAAGCCATTAAAAGTCAAAAATTGGGGGCAGAGAAATTTGAATCTAAAGGTACCTTACTAGCCACACAACGTATATCAATACTTAACCAACAATACCCTGGCATGGCCACAACAAAAACAATTGACTTAAAAGATAGTGAGGGGAAAGGTATAGGTACTAAAGTTATCATAACACTTCCTATTATTCAACAAAATAAATAACGATGCTTAAAATTTTAATTGTAGATGATGAAGAACCTGCAGGCAATGTTTTAAAAGTCCTCATTGAAAAATATGTGCATATACCGAAGGAAATTTTGTATTGCAGTAGTCCAGAAAAGGCATTGGCTATACTGGATGAATTTAAACCAGGCTTGGTAATGCTGGATATTGAAATGCCCAATATGAATGGGTTTGATTTTTTAAACAAAGCCGCCAATTGGGATTTTGATGTAATATTCACGACCGCTTTTGATAAGTACGCCATTAAAGCCATACGTTTTAGTGCTTTGGATTATTTGCTAAAACCAGTGGACATGGTAGAGTTACAAAATGCCATTAACCGCCACATTATCAAAAAAGAATTAATTGGTACCCAGCAACAACAAGCCTTGGTAGAAAATTTGATTAGCAACCTGCAAACAAAAAAAACAGAAAACTTCAAACTAGCCATTTCGGTAAAAGAAGGCGCTTTTTTGTACGATACAAAAGATATCATTTGCCTAGAAGGCACAAATAATTATACAAAGTTTTATTTCACACATCAAAAGTGTTTGATAGTTTCAAAAACATTGAAAGAATACGAAGATATTTTAACCGAGTATAAATTTTTGCGCATTCACAAATCCTTTTTAGTAAATGAAATTCATGTAAAGAAAATGGATACCGAAGGTATTTTATGGCTCACAAATGATGTTAATTTTCCTGTATCGAGAAGAAAGAAACAGGAAGTAATAGCTTTGTTTAAATAAGATATGAAATAGTTTCCATGATTATTTTTTTATAATAGTTTTTTAATGACTATCCGCAATTAAATGCAAGCAATATA
>JANMGS010000169.1:0-2812 GCA_031374745.1 Ferruginibacter sp.
ATTAATAACCTGTGTAGCCGAATCATCTATATTGCCCGTAGGTAAGTAAAATACACTGCTGTTAAAGTTGTCAAATTTCCAAGTGAATCTTATTCCATTGGGTACACCCGGATCATAATTTTGCCTGTTTATTACCTTTACGTGTACCCGTATATTACCAGTTACAGGCATCTTGGTTTTGTAAAAGTCTGCATTGTCGTACTGGAAAGCGCTTATGTAATTAATTAGCCCCCTAACGGTATCTGTAGGATTTAAATAAATTGCATTGGCAAAATCGCCATTAAATTCTGTTTCGCTGGTTGTTTGATCGCTGGCGTGCCAATTGAGCGTGTAAGTGATGGCACCACCATTTAATCTAATATAAAATTCTTCACCTTTATATCCCCTCAGTTTTAAGCTGTTTGTTTTCAGCAAATTGCAAGTATCTGTAGCGCTCCAGTTGAATAGATTTTCGCCATGGCGGTCATTAAAATTAGCATCCAATATCGTTAAATCTAAATTGGTATTGCTGTTGATAAAACAGCTACTGTCATTTTTTGCAGTAAAATCTATATTAATACTACCATCATAAGGCATTACTATTTTATACACATCATAATCGTCGTAAATAGGATCACCATTACCATCTACCCCCGTCTGGTAGCCAACATGGCCACATTTGGTTATATTTTGCGAAAGTGAAATGGCATTTGTATTGTTATCATTTGGTTCAATATCGTTACAGTTAGCACCAATTATTGTACAAGAGGCTTGTATTTCTGCTATGCTATTACATCCTGTTGCATTGTTATCTATAAAGGCAGTACCGCCTCCAGAAAAATAGTTGCAAATAGAAGTATCGCTGCATAATACTAATTGTGTGTTATCATAAATCCTTACAGAGTCTTGTTGATTATTGTTATTGGGGTCGCCGTTGTTATTTATTACTAAATTATTGTTTAACGCACTTAGCGTTGTAAGATTACCATT
The DNA here is from genome assembly GCA_031374745.1 of Ferruginibacter sp. Taxonomy (GTDB): domain Bacteria; phylum Bacteroidota; class Bacteroidia; order Chitinophagales; family Chitinophagaceae; genus Ferruginibacter. Next base: position 970 of record JANMGS010000169.1, read on the forward strand.
GCCTGCTAGCCATAGGCCTCTGCCTATGTTTACAATATTCTGCAATCCGTTTAAAGTGGCAATGCCATTGTAAGAAATTTCGATAGTACCATCATCTATATTGGTTATACCACTCAAAGCCGAAATATCTGTAAGTGCACCATTTCCATAAATAGATATGCCATACCCTATATTGGCAGATAAATTTTGGAGCCCATTTAAAGTGGTAAGGTTGCCATTGCCGCTAACATAAAAATTAGACGAATTGGTTAATCCCTCCAGCCCAGCAAGGTTAGAAATGCCAGTGTTGAAAAACCAAAATGTACCAATGTTGCCATTTATTAAGTTTCCTGTAAGGCCTGCAACACTGTTTAAAAGTGGCATTCCATCAAACAAAAACCCCCAAAAGTATTTTATATTAGTAAGTCCTATACTTGTTTGCAAAGGGTTATTGGAAAACTTTAAATACCCGTCCATTTGCTTGAGGTTATTAAGTGCACTAGCATTTATAATTGGGCAATTGCTAATGGTAACACCACCGTTGCCGGTTGTAAGTGTATCAAAATTATTTAAGCCTGCTAAATTGCTCACATTGGTAGAGTCTAAATAAATCAAACCTGTTTTATGTATATTATTGCTAAGCCCTGCTAGGCTTGTAAGTGCAGGCAAGTGTGAAAAATAAATTGCCCCTAACTGGGTAAGGTTATTTAAGCCGATACTGGTAAGCGAATTGTTTCTTTCTAAAAGTAAGGTGTCGCCAATTTGAGTGAGCCCACTTAAACCAGCAAGGCTTGTGACAGAAGTGTTCCTTATTTCTAATTTATTAATAACTTGGGTAATGCTGCTCAACCCTGCAAGGCTCGTAATAGCTGGACTTGCGCCTAAACCATTAATTATTAAGTATTTTGGATTTGTACAGGTAGGATAGTTTGTAGCAAAATTATCTATTTGTGCTTGGGTGGTTAAAAGTATAGTGTCTATAGAGCAAGTAAGAACTGCATTAGCAGTATTGTTATTGGCTACATTTGGCGAAGGTTGTACGGTGGCATTTGGTACATGCACAAATCTATGCATTTGTGCATGTAAGTTGTAACTTATCATTAATAAAAAGCAAAGCGACAGTAAGTAGTATTTTTTCATTGCAATTAGTTTATAATTCCTGTTTTTACATCCAATCAAATTTTACAAAATGAATGGAATTTCCTGCTACTTATATAGCAGTAAAGTTTTTTTAAGAAGAATTGGAGTTTTGCTTGTAGTTTTATAGGGGTAATGTAAAATTGTAACTATTGCAAGGCTTTAGCAATACTCCATTTGGATAGTCTTTAAAAAGCTATAATTTTTAATATTTATACTAAATTGTACTGGCTTAATTAATAATAACTTATTGTTTTACAGCTTTTACCAAATTGTTTTGTTAGCAGACACTTGTTTAATAATATTTTTAATTTCTGCAAAATGAAAAGGAGATATACGGTAAGATTTTTGGGTCGGATATTTATAAAAGCAGTAGTAGTTTGTTGCTTTCTCTGCCCCCTATTTGCTTTTTCGCAAACGCAAAGAATAGATAGTTTAAAAAAGCAACTATTATTAAAAAAAACGCCTCTTCAAAAAGTAGAAACCCTTTTCGAATTATGCGATCAAAGCTACTCAATGCACTCTGATAGTTTTTTGTTTTGCATCAATGAAGCCAGAAAAGCCATACAATCTTTGAATAATGCAAATCTTTTAGTTCAACTAAAATACTATGAGGTCCTTTATTTTACTAGGCAATCTAAGTACGATTTAGCATTTGAACTTATAGAAGCCCAATTGCCTTTAGTTAATAAAAAGGAATATGCTACTCTTCGAAATAAATTTCTAT
>JANMGS010000192.1:0-2832 GCA_031374745.1 Ferruginibacter sp.
GCTTTCATTTTTTCTTGCAATAAGTCAAATGTAGTTTCCGTTATTGCACCTACTGGTATCAATCCATCTTTTATAGAATTGATAATTGGTACCAACTCAAACATATTTGCCAATACCCTTGCTGTATTAAAATCATCGTTCATGCATTCATCGAAACCATTTACAAGCGTTGTTACTTTTTCTTCTATTTCGGCATCTATTTCTCCAGCAGCGTATACAAGTTTCTGCAATACTTCATATGCTTCCCATAAGCGTTTCAATCCTTTTTCTGAAGCTTGCAAAGCCTCATTGCTAAAATCCAATGTGCTGCGGTACTGCGTTTGCAACATGAAGAATTTTACCGTCATCGGGTTGTATGCTTTATCCAAAAGAGGGTGCGAGCCTGTAAATAATTCATGTGGTAAAAATCCATTGCCCAATGATTTGCTCATGCGGGTACCGTTCACCGTAAGCATGTTTGTGTGCATCCATATCTGTGCAGGACTTTCATGAAAGCAAGCTTCATTCTGCGCTATTTCGTTTGTATGGTGCGTGGCTGCAAGATCCATACCACCACCATGTAAATCAAATCTTTTACCCAAATATTTGTTGCTCATAGCAGAACATTCAATATGCCAGCCTGGGAACCCCATTCCCCAAGGGCTAGGCCATTGCATTAAATGTTCTGGTTTTGCTTTTATCCAAAGAGCAAAATCAAGCCTACCTTTTTTTTCATCTTGGCCACCGAGGTCTCTGGTACCTTCTAGCAAGTCTTCTAGCTTTCTATTGGTAAGTATGCCGTAAGGTTTTTCCTTGTTGTATTTTTCTACATCAAAATAAATAGTTCCTTTTACTTCATATGCATAACCATTGGCAATTATTTCTTGGGTCATGGCTATTTGTTCGCTTATATGCCCTGTAGCGGTAGGTTCTATGGTAGGCGGCAATGTGTTGAGCAATTGCATTACTTCATGAAAACCTAATGTATAGCGTTGTACTATTTCCATAGGCTCCAATTTTTCTTTCCTAGCCATTTTGCTAAATTTATCATCCCCTTCATCCCTGTCTCCTTCCAAGTGCCCTGCATCGGTTATGTTGCGCACATACCTCACTTTAAAACCGAGGTATTTTAAATAACGATAAATGATATCAAAGGAAATAAAAGTACGGCAGTTGCCTAAATGCACATCGCTGTATACAGTAGGGCCACAGACGTACATGCCTACATAACCGGGCTCTAATGGTGTAAATATTTCTTTTTTTCTAGTAAGCGTATTGTAAATTTCTAATGCCATATTAATTTTTTTAACCTCTTTCCTATTTCATTATTTATAGCAGCTTTCATTCGTTTGCCAATAATGCAAATATATTTGAATATCAATTTAAACACAAGGATTATCTGTAAACTGTGTTGGTTTTGATTATTCTAATTGAACGAATACCTCATCTTTTGTATAAGCCATTACTTTTTTCTGGTGATCATACTTATGGCTCTAGCACCAAATCTGTGATAATGGGAAAATGATCGCTTAGTATTTTAGGAATACGGGTGTATTGTTCTATTAAAAAACGTTTGTCAGCAAAAATATTGTCTATTCTTAGCGTAGGAGATATGCCAGAGAAGGTTCTCCCAATGCCGCTCCCTTTTTCTTCAAATGCATTTTTTAAACCCTTGCCAATGGTACAATAAGCATAACTATTGGGGACATCATTAAAATCGCCACAAACAATTACGGGGTATGGACTATTTTCTATTTCTTTTTTAATGGCATCACTTTGTTTCTGCCGTTTTACAAAACCTGTTTTAAGTTTCGAAATAATATTTTTAGATTTCTCTAAATCTATTTCAGTTGTAGATTTGGCATCATCTATGTATTTTAAATTTTCTGTAGTAAATTTTAAGGATTGTAAGTGAATATTAAAAACCCTCATGGTATCGTTTTCTTTTACAATGTCTATATATTGAAAGATAGAATTATAATCATTGGGGTAAATACTCATGGTTTTTTTATTAATAATGGGGTATTTCGAAAAAATGATAATACCAAAATGTTGCTGCCTAGCGAAATCATTTTTTACATTATAACTGTAATAATTATTTTTAAATCCAAGGGCACTATCAAAACCCGATAGAGGAAAAAACGCATATTTACGGTAGTATTCATTGTTCAAATCCACAAAAGTATCGGCTGCTACCATTTCTTGAAAACAGGCAATATCTGGCTGGTATTGATTAATCAAATTCAGCATATCGTTTTTTATAGATGGATTTTTTTTATAAGCCAACAACTGAAAATTATCTACATTCCAACTCATTACCCTAATTTGAGGACTTAGTTTTTGTACGTTAAATGATTTGGCAAAGTGGAAAGGGAATATTTTAGAAATAGGCCTAATAGCAAGCAGTAATGTTACAATACCAATAAGCATTAATTTTCTTTTTGCAAATAACCAAAATATCAAGAATACCAATAAACCCACAAGCAAATAAGGTGCTGCAAGTGAGAGTAAACCTAAAGCCCAAAAATACTTTGGGTTGAACCAAGAGGCATAACAACTCACCAGAAACAGTATCGCAACTATAATATTGCAAAATGCAAAAAAACGTTTTGTAAAGCGCCTAAAGAATCCAGCCATGCAATAAAGATAGACAAAGATGTAGAAAAGTTAAATTCCATTAACATAAATATTTCATAATAGATTCTTATTTAAAAACTTTGGCACCATTTTGCTTCATAGCTATGCAAACTTATTAATTATGAAAAAGATATTATTTACACTTTCTACTGCAACGGTTTTGTTTACAGCATGTAATAACCAAAAGAAAGATAACATAAATACAGAAAAGCAAAT
>JANMGS010000209.1:0-3461 GCA_031374745.1 Ferruginibacter sp.
GCCAAAACAAAAAAATGGATAGTAGATGTTGTGGTTGGGTGCAATTTTTGCCCTTTTGCAGCAAAGGAGATTAGGCGTGATAGCATTAGGTACCAAGTGTTAGAAAATGCCACGGCAGAATCTACTTTGCTTGCAACTGTAGAAGCTTTTTATGTGTTGGATACCGATGCAACTGTTGAAACATTGTTGCTGGTTCTTCCCAATGCTTTTGAAACTTTTACTGAATACCTAGATATAGTAGATAAAGCGGAAGCGTTGTTGGAGAAAGAAAATTACGAAGGTATTTACCAGATTGCCAGTTTTCATCCACAATATTTATTTGCTGGCAGTACCAATTTAGATCCATCCAATTATACCAATCGTTCTCCATTTCCTATGCTGCATTTTTTGAGAGAAGAAAGTGTAAGTAAAGCAATAGACAGTTATCCCAATGTAGATGATGTACCCGATAACAATATTGCTTATGCAAATGAAAAGGGATTGAGGTATATGCAAACATTGTTTAATAATATTAAATAATCTTCATCGTTTAGTAAATGATATAGTTTTGTTTGGCTACAACGTATAAGTTTAGAGGGTTTAGAAGTTTAGTTTGCGTACTAAATTACAAACTATTAAAAAATAAAGTAAGCTAAGAAATCTAGAAAAGTGCGATTTGGTATGGAAATTAACCCTCTAAACTTCTAAACTCTCTAAACCCCTAAACAATTAATAAACTACTTATATGCCTCTAAATAGTTTTAAAAAAGCAACCTGGATAAATAATACCAATGTATACGAAGTAAACCTTCGTCAATATACTACTGCAGGCACTTTTAATGCTTTTGCACATGAGCTGCCAAGACTACAAGATATGGGTGTAGAAACTTTGTGGTTTATGCCCATTACACCCATTGCAACTCAGAACATGAAAGGGACCATGGGCAGTTATTATGCCTGTAGCGATTATATTTCTGTTAACCCAGAATTTGGTACACTGCAAGATTTTAAGAACTTGGTAAACCTGGCGCACAGCATGGATTTTAAAGTTATCATTGATTGGGTTGCAAACCATACCGGATGGGACCATGTATGGACAAAAACCAATCCCGAATATTACAAAATAGATGCCGCCACAAATGATTTTCAAATGGCTAGCGGGATGGATGATATCATTGAATTGGATTTTGCCAATGCGGCTATGCGTAAAGAAATGATAGCGGCAATGGAGTTTTGGATTACCGAATGTAATATTGATGGATTTAGATGCGACCTCGCTTTTTGGGTACCGCTCGATTTTTGGATAGAGGCAAGAACCGAATTGGAAAAAACAAAAACCCTTTTTTGGCTAGCGGAATCTGATATTGCAGAGCACCCCGAATACTTTGGCGCCTTTGACGCTTGTTATACTTGGTTGTGGATGCACAAGACAGAAGATTTTTACAAACAGCAACTGGAAAAGGCGGTGTTGGATGATGTGTTGCAGCAATTCGATAAAGTATGCACGGCTGCTGATATACCCTTGTGGTTTACGAGCAACCACGATGAAAATAGTTGGAACGGCACTGAGTATGAAAAGTATGGACATATGGCCAAAGCCTTAGCCGTATTCAGTTTTACCTGGAATGGCATGCCCATGATATACAGTGGGCAAGAATTGCCCAACCTAAAGCGATTGGCATTTTTTGATAAAGATACCATTGAGTGGAACGGCAAATACGAACTGCACGACTTTTATAAAACATTGCTCACCATCAAAAAAAACAACCCTGCCTTGCTTGCGGGTGATGCGGCAGTTGTTACGCACATATTAGATACCAATGCAAACCAGCAGGTATTGGCGTTTGTTCGAAAAAATGGAAACAGTGAAGTATTGGTTTGTATAAATTTTAGCAATCAAAAAATGAATGTCGAAATTAAGGATGGGTTACTTACGGGTAAATTTACAAAGGTTTTTAGTAAAGTTGAAAGAGATTTTAGTGATTTTAAAACGGTTGAATTGGAAGAGTGGGGGTATGAGGTTTTTAAGAGAGCTAATTCTTATTAAAATTTTTCCTTTCTGTTGGGAAATAGTGGATATACTATTTTATCAATTAGCTTTGTAATAATTATATAATTCACTTTGAATAATGAAATGAATTATTAAACTTATTTAATTTATATGAAAGTTTATCTTATTACTATTTTTTCGTTTTTGGTTTTAAACGCTACAGCACAAAAGAAAGTGCCCAACAAACAAGTTCCCGTAAAGGTAGAGCGCATTGTAGAAATTACCGAAGATGTTGCTATATCCACGGATTCGTTAATTACAGAAAGTAAAATTGATTTTAAAGAAGAGGCTCAACCCACAAAAAACTTTGATACGACACTTGTGCCTGAGGATAATTTTACCAAAGAAATTGATAAACTTTTAATAGAAATTGAAGCAGTAAACAATGCAACTATCATTGGTATTAGCTATATAGAAAATGAATTAAAGAAGGATAATAGTTTAGCGATGAATGGTTTTTATAAAAAATTTAAAACGGCATTAGCCTCTGAGGAAGTGAAAAAGTATTATCGGAATTTGTTTGTTCGTATTTATAGGAAATACTATACCGAAGAAGAAGTAATACAGCTTACGAGCTTTTACAAAACCGAATTGGGTAAAAAGACATTTAAAAATATGGCCATTATTAGTTCAGAAGCAATGATAGATGCTACGAAATTTGGAGAATATATTGGAAGGCGAATATATGCAGAAAGTAATAAATAGTATCTCCTACGGATTACAAAAAAGAAGGGGATTTTAGCTCGGCACATTTACATTTCACTCAATCCATACTCGCTTCTATAAAAGCTGAAAAAAGATTTACCGCTCAAAAGGTCTCGGCAAAAATGTACGGGACACGTGCGGTGGACTAAGCGATGTATATGTGTGTATGCGTGTCTGCATGGCGGGCATACGGATACGTACATATACGGAACAGCCCCGCCATAGAGCGTTAAGGCCGAACAAATGCTCCATTATGTTTATCTGTACACAGCCCAAACTCTTTTAAAAATTATTATTAACTTAGCGGTTCTAACAATCAACTAATAAACCAATCTACTGACCTATGTATAATTTATTGAAAGGAAAAAAGGGAATTATTTTTGGTGCATTGGATGAAAAATCTATTGCATGGATAACTGCTATAAAATGTAAGGAAGAAGGTGCCGAAATAGTGCTTAGCAATGCGCCTGTGGCCATGCGTATGGGAGAGATAAACAAACTAGCCGAACAAATAAATGCACCCGTAATTGCTTGCGATGTGAGCAGTGCCGATGATGTGGAAAATCTCATTACAAAAACAATGGAACATTTTGGTGGTGGCTTCGATTTTATATTGCACTCCATAGGTATGAGTATAAATGTGCGTAAGGGAAAGCACTATACTGAAATAGATTATGTACACAATTTAAAAACATTCGAAATAAGCAGCATGAGCTTGCATCGTGTG
>JANMGS010000225.1:0-2969 GCA_031374745.1 Ferruginibacter sp.
TCAAAAATCTTAAATCCAAAATCCCCTTTATCTTTGCAACCGAAATTTTTTAGTATGAAATGGATGAATGTTATTATTAAATACCGCCTTTGGTTAGGTGCTATTTTTCTGGGTGCGGCTGTTTTTGTAAATTATCAAACAAGCTTTTGGCCTTCCTTTATATTGTATCTTATTGCAGTAGTGCTTATTGCGGGGCATTTTTTGTTTGGCCCAATGCGCCTCATACAATCACATATGGAGGCGGGAGATATGGAAGCAGCTAAAAAAGTGGTGAATGCTATTGTTTTTCCAGGGTTACTAATAAAGCCAATGCGTTCGGTTTATTATACAATAAAAGGAAACCTTGCCATGGTAGACCAGGATTATGATGTTGCCGAAAAGCACATGAAAAAAAGCCTCGACTTGGGTGGAGGTGCACTTACCAAACAAGCAGAAGGTCCTAATAAATTACAACTTGGTATGCTTTGCATGCAAAAAGGAAATGTAAAAGAAGCAGAATCTTATATACGCCAAGCTATACGTGCAGGCTTGCCCGATAATGAAAACAATGCTGCCGCTTATTTGCAGTTATGCTCTATCATGATGAACAAAAGAGAGTTCCGCTCAGCCAAAGAATATTTTAAAAAAGCGAAAGGCTTTAAACCAACTACGCCACAAATTGTAGACCAGATAAAGCAAATAGAAAAGTATATTACGAGGATGCCGGGGTAAAGAGCAATGGGCAAATTTGCAAATGGGAAAATGTGCAAATAATCATTTGGAGTCTAGACTATTTTTAAAGTTTTAAATAAATAATGCTAATAAATTCTCCGAATTTTATTTGTGTGGTTATGGGCAGAATAACTTTTATGAAGCTTCATTAGCAAGTTTATTCTGAGTTTATCGGAGAACTCCATTCAACAAAAAATCTTTTGGTGACCTTTATTGTAAAATATTTGTCGGTAAAAGATAATCTTTTAAGCGCACATTAAAAATCCTCTTCAATCCATCCTATCCGTGTCATCCGTGTTCCCAAGAATCTAAAAAATCTCCTCCACTTTCTTAATCCTATAATCAAAAATCTCCTTCAGCTGCGCTTTCACAAAAAGAGTATTGGCAATATCTCCTAAAAACCAAAACGGTAGTTTGTAGTGCACTATATCTGTCATTTCTACACCGCCTTCCACTGCCTTAAAATGATGTTGATGGTGCCACATGGTATAGGGACCAAAACGTTGTTCATCTACAAAATATTTATGGTGCTCCACATGCGTAATCTCCGTCATCCAATACAATGGAATGCCTAGCACAGGGTGTACCTTATATTCAATTACTTGCCCAGCATACATTTCACCAAGATTCTCCGATAAAATTTTAAAGTTTAGTTTGTCGGGTGTAATTTTTGCAAGATTGGCTGGGCTGCTAAAAAATTCCCAAGCCTTTTCCATAGTTATGGGTAAAAATTGTACAGTTTTAAGATTATATACTTTGCTCATTATTGTTTATTATAGTATTTGTAAAGGTACGCTTATTTACCGCCCAAATAAGAAGATAGCTTCTAATAAGATTCGAGACAAGAATACCTAAACCTTTGCGTACTTCGTTATCTTTGTTTCTTTGCGTGAAATAAACAAAAGATAATGCAAACCTACAAGGAATCACTTCAAAAAAAATTTGAAGAAGAATATGCAAAGCTAAACCCACAGCAAAAAAAAGCCGTCGACACAACTGAAGGCCCTGTAATGGTAATTGCTGGACCAGGCACGGGTAAGACACAAATTTTAGCAGCACGTATTGGTAAAATAATTTTGGATGGGCTTGGTGATGCACAGAATATTCTTTGCCTTACTTATACAGATGCAGGCGCTATTGCTATGCGAAGGCGATTGCAATCCTTCATTGGCGCAGATGCATACAAAGTAAATATTTACACCTTTCATGCTTTTTGCAACGATGTTATTCAAGATAATTTATCCTTGTTCGAAAAAAATTCATTAGATGCTATTTCAGAATTGGAGAACATAGAATTATTTAAAAAACTAATAGATAATTTTCCTAAAAACCATCCATTAAAAAGATACCGTGGCGATGTTTATTATGAAATAAATAATCTTAAAAATTTATTCTCTGCCATGAAGCGAGAAGGGTGGACCGCTGCATTCATCAATCAAAAAATAGATGAATACATAGCCGACTTACCAAACCGTAGTGAATATATTGCCAAGCGAGCCGTAGGGAATTTTAAAAAAGGCGATACACGTACCGATAAAATAGATGAAGAAAAAGAGAAGAAAGAAAAACTAAAAGCAGCAGTAAATGAATTTGATAATTACCAAGCCCTCATGCGTGAGCGCAACCGATACGATTTTGATGATATGATCAACTGGGTAATAAAAGCCTTTGAAGAAAACCCACAAGTGCTTGCCAATTACCAAGAGCGTTTTCAATATATTTTGGTAGATGAATACCAAGATACAAGTGGCACGCAAAATAGACTAGTGCAATTGCTTATTAATTATTGGGAAAAACCAAATGTATTTGTGGTGGGCGATGATGACCAAAGTATTTACCGATTTCAGGGAGCCAATGTAGAAAACATGTTGGCATTTGCAAACCATTATAGCAAAGATTTAATGACGGTTGTGCTTACCAATAATTACAGAAGTACACAGCCAATTTTAGATATTTCTAAAACCCTGATTGATAAAAATGAAGAACGTTTGGTAAAACAAATAGAGGGGTTGAGTAAAGAATTGATATCGAGTAATAATAAAATAAAAGACGCATTACACAAGCCTATCATTAGAGAATACAAATCGGTAAAAGAAGAGATGGCGGGCATTACAGCCGAAATAGATGCTTTAATAAAGAACCATGTTGCTCCAGGCAAGATGGCTGTTATTTACAAAGAAAATAAATACGGAGAAACGTTGGCTGAATATTTAAGGCTAAAAGGAATTCCGGTTTATAGCAAAAGAAGCATCAATATT
>JANMGS010000267.1:0-17592 GCA_031374745.1 Ferruginibacter sp.
CACAATTTGTTGTCAACAAATTAAACCATTGCTTTTTTAATAGGCCTACAGCAAGTTTAATACAGGCTACTATTTATCGAATATGAGATGTAGGTAATTAAACCATTTTAATTGGATTAGAACCATCTAATTAAATCAATAAAACAACAACATGATAAATAATTATTCAAATAGAAGAGATGCCATACTGCAGTTATTTGCAGCAGGTGTTGGTTTTAACTCACTACTATCTTCCTGTAGTAGCACTAAAAATACGAGTGGTAAAAATGCCGAAATAAATAAACAGCTTTCGCCATTTTTAATAGCGCCAACCACTCCAGTACAGCCAGGGCCAGGTGGATTAGATATAAAAGTATTGGTAAAAAATAGCCAAACCAATGGGCAGTTTTCTTGTGTAGAATTTGCAGTTGCAGCAAAAAAAATGGGTCCGCCGCCACACTATCATAAAGCGTTAGACGAATTGATGTATGTAGTAGAAGGTACAGGATCTGTATTGATAGAAGATACTTTGTATGAAATACCTGCAGGCGGTTGGCACCTTCGTCCTAGAGGAATTGAACACACTTTTTTTAACGGTACAGATAAGCCATTTAGGGCAATTGATATGTACTTCAATCAAAATTTTGAAGATTATCTAGAGGAAGTGTTTCATACAATAACGCCAGAAATGCGTAAGAACAATAAAGAGGCAGTAGATAAACGAATGGTTGAATTGCATACCCAATTTGGTATGGTGGGCTTTCCCGAAAAAAGGAAAGGCATAATTGATAAATATGGGTTGATAGCATAAAATTTTCTTTACTATAAAAAATACAAAATGAAACAACTATTTTTCTTCTCCTTTATTATTTTATGCAAATTGTCTTTTGCACAAAATGTAGGTATAAATACCGTTACGCCACAAGCTGCATTAGATGTAAATGGTGACGTGATTTATCGAAGTGCTGACCTAGTAGTGGCCGATGGTATAACCACTGCCCTAAATGTAAACAGCAATAAATTTAGCTATTACCGAGTAAATGGCCCTACAGCAAACTTTACACTTGCGGGCATTACACAAGGCGTAGAAGGCAGGCTGGTAACGCTTTTTAATAGAAGCGGATTTACCATGCAGTTAAATAATTTGGATGTTACTGCGAGTGTGAATGATAGAATTATTACTGGAACAAATGGAGATTTTACCATAGAAGATAAAGGGATTGTAAACCTGCAGTATGATGGAGCGGAGCAAAAATGGGTTATCGTAAGTAATAATAAAACTGCCACTGGCGGTGGTTGGGCTTTAAACGGAAACAGCGGTACAAACCCTGCAAATGATTTTATCGGAACATCCGACAATCAACCATTTACCATCAAAAGCAATAACCAAATGGTTGCAGAATTTAGATATGGTGCGCCAAGTAATAATTATATTGGTACTAATTTTCAACGTACAGGTGTAGGGATTATAGGCACAGGTGCGCCCACACACACGCTCGAAGTTGGCCTAGCAGATTTAGCTGGTGGCAGCCAAGGGGCGCTAGGAATAAGGGGTACAAGTTATATGAGCCATTTTAATTACAGTGCTACAGAAGATGTTTACATACGAGGAGGAAAGGCCGGTAGTAACGTAATCATAAACGATATACTCGACCTTGGCAATGTAACAATAGGAACCAATATACCCGATGCTAATACCAAACTTACGCTGCAAACGGCTGCAGATTTTTCTACTGCCTTATCTATACGTAACCCAAGTGGCTCGGCAAAATTTAATGCATTTTTAGGAGGCCCTGGTAATGGTAATACTATTTCGCTAGGTACACCTGGTGCAATGCCCATTGCATTGTACACCAACTCTGCCAACAGAATATTTATTACTGCGGCAGGTAATGTTGGTATTGGAACAGATAATCCTACCAACAAACTTTCGGTGTATGGAAATATAAGAAGCACCGAAGTAATTGTAGAAACTGCCAACTGGCCAGATTATGTGTTTAATAAAAGGTATCAATTACAACCACTTGCCGAAGTGGAAAAATATATACAACAAAACAACCACTTACCCAATATCCCCTCTGCCAATGAAATTGAAAAAAGTGGTTTACAACTAGGCGATATGCAAAAAAGAATGATGGAAAAAATGGAAGAGTTGACGTTGTATATTATTCAACAGCAAAAAGAAATAGATGCATTACGAAAGAAGGTTGATTTGAATAATTAATAATTCCTATAAAAAATAGTATATGAAATGAGCCATAACAAAAGTTGATACCAACCGAAATGTTCATTGGCGAAATGTAGTTCAGCGAAGCTAATTACATGTGACTAAAAACAATAAAAACGAACACATGAAAAGTTTGATGATGAATTTGTTTATTACTGTACTTCTTGCATCTAACAGTGTGAGTGCTCAAATTCCTGACAATGAAGAATTGAAAGAACAATTAAAGGGAAAAAATAAATTTTCTGATTTCTGGACTATTGTAACAAACTATTATACAAGCAAAGATTATTTGCGTAATGCAAAAATGTATGCTGAGTTTAAGAAGTGGAACCGTTGGGCTTGGTGGGAAAGCAAGCATTTGGATGAAAACGGAAAGATGATAAACAGCAACCAGCGAATATTTGAAGAAACAAAACAAATAGAAGAGAGGAGGAGAAGCAATAGACCGAATGGTACAGAATCAAACAGCGGCAGCTGGAGTTTACTTGGCCCACAAAACCTAACCTCTGGTATCGCCAGGGTTGACCGGTTGGCTTTCCACCCCACCAATCCTTCTATAATCTACGCTGGTACGCCAGCTAGCGGTTTATGGAAAACCACCGATGGCGGTAGTAACTGGTTTCCGCTCAATGCATTTTCGCCTTCACTAGGCGTATCGGGCATTGTGGTAGACGCTCAAAATCCAAATGTATTGTATGTGCTTACCGGCGATGGAGATTCGTTTGCAAACGGTGGGTTCGTTTATTCCCGTGCCAGTATTGGTATTTTAAAATCGAACGACGGGGGCGCTACATGGTTTAAACTGTCAGGTATTTTACCAGCTAGCCCAATACCTCCGGCTTTTTATGGATTTAAATTAATTCAGTTGCCCGATTTCAATAATGTGCTTTTTGCAGCTACATCAGAGGGTCTATACCGCAGTGTCGATTTTGGGCAAAATTGGAATCGTTGTACTGGTACATCTGCCAATAATTTTTTTGATGTAGAAGTAAAACCTGGAAGCAGTGCTACCATTTATACAAGTAACCGTTTTGGTGTTTACACTTCAAACGATTATGGTAACAGCTTTACGAGTAATTTTTCTTTTCCGCAACCACCTGTTATTACTCCACAACGTTCGGCCCTGGCTGTTTCACCGGCACAACCTAATACCTTATATGTTAATTTTGGTAGAGTTACTTCAGATACGAGCGAATCGAGGCTTTATCGTTCGATTATACCAAACGGTGCTTTCAGCTTAGTAAGCAGCACGCATGAAGCTATAAATTCATATATGAGCGCCTTCACTGTAAACCCTCAAAATGGAAACCAAGTCATTCAGGGAGCGCTCAACCTTATTTATTCTATCAATGGCGGTACCAATTTTAATTTTGGCGCAAGCATTCATGCTGATGTACACGAATTGGTATACAACAATGGCATTTTATATGCAGGCTGCGATGGCGGGGTTTATTCTAGCAACGACAACGGCGCCAACTGGACATATTTGAGCAATGGATTGGCTGCTACACAGTATTATCATATGTCGGGTAGCGAACAAAACGACAATGCTGTAATTGGCGGAGCGCAGGATAATGGATATATCCGTCGTAGCAATAGCAGTGTATTCTCACTAACAGGTGGTGGAGATGGTTTTTCTGGAAAGTTTTTGAATGGCTCAACTGATACTTATATTTATTCTGTGAATGCTGGGGTTTCTAAACACAGCATTTCCAGCAATAGTAATGTTCCTCTTTTTGCTGGCGGCGGCAATGTAAATAATCAAAACTTTTTTTTTCCATCTATTGAAGTACATCCTACGGACAACAATATTTTGTATGCTGGTTTTATTGATTCATTAAGGCGAAGTATTAATGGCGGAAGTACTTGGACAGCGATGGCTGGCAGTGGTTCCGCTGGATTCGGTTTTTCAGGTGGTTTGGCAGTTAGTGCAAACAATCCTGATAGGCTATACATTGCAAATGGTAGTACATTGCGAATAAGTAATAATAAAGGTACTACGCAAACCACCATATCGGGGAATCCAGGTTGGGTAGGTGTAACAGGTAGTATAACCGATGTAACCTGCCGACCCAACAATGCCGATGAAGTATGGGTTACTTTCGGTGGATTTACGGGTACAAAAGTACTCTACTCCTCTAACGCAGGAGCCACATGGGTCGACTTTACAGGGTCTCTGCCCAATTTGCCTGTTTATTGCATAAAGTACAGCAGCGTAGGTGATGCATACATTGGTACTGATTATGGAGTATATGTAATGACTTTTAGCATGAACGATTGGACAGCATTTTACAACGATCTCCCCTCCATAGCTGTAACAGATTTGTTTATAAACGAAACAGCAGGTACAATTAAAGCAGCTACTTTTGGCCGTGGTATTTGGCAAAGCGATTTGTATAGCAACTGTGGTGCCTATCTATTCCCTTTAACAGGTACTGTACAAGGTAGAAGATTTTATCAGGCGACAAATACTGTACAGTCTGCCCAACAGATGAGTGGCAACTTGGGTAACGAATTGCGTTATCGTAGTCCAGAAAAAATACGTCTGACGAATGGATTTCGGGCATATGCAGGCTCTTATTTGCATGCTATTATTGGGGCATGTGGACAAGGAGTTTTTAATAAGACCAATGTGGACACCATAAAAGGGGAAACAATTTTATTGCCTGTTAAAAATGGAGACAAGTAGCTTAAGATAAAATAATTATTTATATTTAAAAATGAAAAGTTGTATCACCGTAATATTATTTTCAATATCTACTTTACTGTATGCACAACCTTTCCAATACAAATCATTCTCCACCAAAGAAGGACTAAGCAGCAATAATATAAATGCAATAGAAAAAGATGCACAAGGTTTTTTATGGTTAGCTACCAACAATGGGTTAAACCGTTTTGATGGAAGTGCATTTGATGTTTTTTATAATAACCCAAAAGACAGCCTTAGTATAGCCAGTAACGGTGTGCAGGATATATTCATAGATAGTAAAAAAAATGTATGGCTAGGTACCTTTGCGGGCATTAGTAAATTTAATAGTCATACACAGCTGTTTGAAAATTATGCGCCCGATACGCTGTTAATGCCAAAAATTAGTCAAGCCTTTTTTGCTTTAAACGAAGATGGTAAAGGAAATATATGGGTAGGCGGCTGGTACGATTTATTAATTTTTAATAATGCCACAAAAAAATTCAGTAGCAGTGGTTGGGCAAGTTTCGCTAGTAAAGTAAAGCCGGTAAATGGGAACCATAGCAGGGTGGTTATTTTAGCTATCGAAAAAAAAAATGCGCAAGAATTTTGGGTGCTCACTACCTATGGGCTCTTTAGTGTAAATACCGTTACACTTCAATTTCGGTTTTATCCAAATCCAAAAATACTCGATTATTATGGATGCAATATTTCACACATTGACAATGATAACAATTTATGGATAAGCACCTATTCAGAAGGAATATTCTTTTTTGATGCTTCCAATAAAACCTGGGAAAGCTACCCTCTGCCTGCCGCTTATTTAAAAGCTACTACTTGGAACATTGCTAGTGGTATTACCCCATACAATGGTGATACCCTTGTTTTTTGTGCGAATAAAAGCTTGGTTTTTTTTGATAAAAGGAAAAAGCAATTTTTAGATGTCATTACAAATAATACAAATGATGAACTTTCATTACCGAGTGCCTACTATATCAATATTTTTAAGGACAGTACTTTTTTTTGGATTTTGACTGCAAACAATGGCCTTATTAGAATGACCCAAAAAAACGCTCTTTTTAAGTACAATGAATTACCCGCATTGCCTACCGGATTTTATAAATTCTTTTCATCGAAATACACAGGTAATATTATTGCTGGAGATTATAATAGTAAAACAGTTTTTTTTGATCCAATTACAAAAAAGACAGAGGATTTAAAAATTCATACCGCTACCAATTCAAACAGTGTTTTAGGGTATACAGAAATAAATGCAACAAACGCATTCTTATGTACAGACAATTATTTATTCAAATTTAATCCTACCAGCTTACAATTAACCGAAATAAAATTACCGGCAAAAATTTTTAACGAAAGTCCTTATACGTTGCGTACAATAGTGGTAGATAAACTACAGAATGTTTGGGTAAGGAGTAGGTCGCAGGGGATCTTTACATTTAATCAAAAAAGTACGGATGCAAAGTTTATTAATGTAGTTAATCCTTCAAAAGAAAAGGAATATACTGCCTTGTGGTATGATAGCATGAGTAATGTATTGATTGTTTCTGTAGCCAATGAAGGAATTTATTTGTATGATATTGAAAAGAAAACCACCCAACATTTTTTAATGAATGTGCCTCCTTCCCAAAGGGGAGCAAATATTAATGCTATAGCAGGTTATGCTAATGGAGATATTTACTTGGCAGATAATTTTAATGGTTTGTATTTTTTTAATCTGATAAACAAAAAATTTAAGCGATTCACTATTTATGATGGTCTTATTGATAATACTTGTCATTGGCTCACTATAGATTCCAAAGGGTATTTATGGGTGGCAACTTATGCTGGTATAAGTCGTTTTGATACCAGTACAAATCAATTCTCCAACTTTCCAAGGGGAAAAAGTTATTCAAATTACTCCGATTTTTTGGCTTCGGACAATAACGGCAATATATACCAGATAGAACAAGAAAAAGTAGGGTATAATTCATGGAATACAAATGATTTTTTAAAACGTGAACCCGTAGGTAAAATTTACTTGCGTAATAGTAAGCTCAATGACAAGAATATTCCATTGGATGTTGTTTATAAATTTTCTGTATCAGAAAATAATATAAGTTTTCAGTTTGGCTATTTATTATTGGATAATGATGCTCCAGTACAGTTGGAGTATAAGTTAAATAATGCTGACTGGATTCCTATGAGTAAGGAAAACAACGTTTCTTTTTCCAATCTTTCTTCAAACAACTATAAATTATTTGTGAGAGAAAAAGGTGCTGCCCTAGCGCCGCTCTTTATTCGGTTCGACATTGCCCCGCCGTTTTACAAAACTTGGTGGTTTATTTTACTCACGGCCATCCTCCTTTTTTTACTAGCCTACTTGTTTGTAAAATGGCGTGAAAAAAACATAAGGACAATAGCAGCAGAAAAATTGAAAGTGCAGCAACTAAATGCAGAGCAATATAAAAACAAACTGGAGGTAGAAAAAATTATCAATTATTTTTCGACATCATTAGCCGATAAGAATAAGGTAGATGATGTATTATGGGATATAGCTAAAAATCTTATTGGTAGATTAGGATTTGAAGACTGCATAATTTATTTGTGGAATGAGGATAAAACCAAGATGATACAGAAAGCGGGCTATGGTCCGAAGGGTACTGCAGAAGAAATTACCAAAAATCATTTTGATGTTTTACCCGGACAAGGAGTGGTAGGCTATGTGATACAAACAAAACAAGCAGTTTTAATACCAGACACATCTATAGACAGTCGCTACCGCCCCGACGAAATGGTTAGGTTGAGCGAAATAGCAGTTCCCATTATTTTTAATGACGAATTAATTGGAGTAATAGACAGCGAACATATAGAAAAAAACTTCTTTACTTCCCAGCATCTGCAAATAATGAGCACCATTGCTACACTGATGGCTGATAAAATAAAAACAATTGAGGCAGAGGCTTCACTTCAGGCGCAACACAATCAAATGCATGCGATGAATGAGCAGCTATCCAACGCAAAGCTGGAAGCATTGCGCAGCCAAATGAATCCGCATTTTATTTTTAATTGTATAAGCAGTATCGATAATTTTATTTTGGACAATGATGCTGCCAATGCAAGTGCGTACCTTAATAAATTTGCAAAGCTAATTCGCAACATTTTAGACAATAGCAGAAACAATGTAGTGTCTTTTTGGAAAGACTGGGAAACCCTTGCTTACTATATAGATTTAGAAAAACTAAGGAGCAATAACAGTTTTTCTTGCAATATTACTGCAGATGCTGAATTGCTAAATGGCCATTATAAAATACCGCCACTCATCATCCAACCTTATGTAGAAAATGCCATATTGCATGGCTTAAAACCATTGCAAAATAAACCCGGTTTGTTAGAAATAAATGCCTCTTTACTAAATGGTATTTTGGAGTACACCATAAGAGATAATGGAATTGGCAGGTATGCAAGTAGCCAGCAACCTAGCATTAAAAAAGACCACGATTCTTTTGGTTTGGAACTTACAGAACAACGTATCAATTTATTTAACACTACACTAAATAATGCTATTAATATTGAGGATTTAAAAGATGCACAAGGAAATGCAACCGGCACTTTAATTACCATATCATTAAAAGTATAAAAGCAAATGATTACAGCCATTTTAATAGACGATGAAGTAAATAGCAGAAATGCTTTGCTAAAGAAAATAAATGCAAATTGCCCAACTATACAAATTGTAGCAGCGTGTGGCAGTGCAGAAGAAGGTATTATTGCCATAGAAAAGCACCAGCCACAGGTGGTGTTTTTAGACGTAGAAATGCCTCGAATGAATGGGTTTGCTATGTTAGAAAAAATTGCTAATAAAAATTTCAACATTGTATTTACTACTGCTTATAACCAATATGCCATTAATGCCATAAAATTTGGCGCATTTGATTATTTGGTAAAACCGATAGATGTAGAAGAACTCATTGTTGTTGCAAAAAGATTAAATGAACAAAAACAACAGCTAAACAATAGCGAGCGCCTAGATATTTTATTAAACCAATTAACACCTACCAGCAAAAGCAGTATACAAAGAATAGCCATTGCTACACAAACCGGATTAGAATTTATACACATTGATACGATCGTTTATTTAGAAGCTATTGGCAATTACACGCAATTACATTTTACAGATGGTAAAAAATTAATGGCTTCCAAAACCTTAAAGGAATTTGAAGATTTATTAGAGCACCATGCTTTTTTTAGGATTCACAATGCTTCGTTGGTAAATTTGGTTTTTGTAAAAAAATATATTAGGGGCGATGGTGGGCAATTACAATTGTGTAACGATATCATATTGGATGTAGCTCGAAGAAGAAAAGAAGAATTGGTAGAAATGCTAATAAAAATAGCTCCCAAGATTTAATAAAGCCAAATACTTTATTTTTGCCATTATGAGCAAACCATCACTTTACACTTGCCTTTCCCCTTCCTTATTGCATTTATATGATGTAAGTAGCAGTATTGTAGTTATAATAGATGTATTGAGGGCTACTTCAACCATTGCAACTGCATTGCACAACGGAGGCAAAGAAGTTATACCCGTAGATAGTATACCAGACTGTATTAGAATTGGGCGTGAACTTAGTTGTATAACAGCAGGAGAAAGAGATGGACAAATTGCTGAAGGCTTACAATATGGCAATTCACCTTTTGAATATCCTACAGAATTTATAGAAGGCAAAACATTGGTGCTTACTACAACAAATGGTACAAAATTGTTACACATGGCGCATGCAAGAGGGGCCAAAGAAATAATTACGGGCTCTTTTCCCAATATTTCGGCCGTTTGTGATCATTTGCGCAAAAAAAATATGAATATAATCTTGGCTTGTGCAGCTTGGAAAGACAAAGTAAATATTGAAGATACCTTATTTGCCGGAGCTGTTGTTAACAGGATAAAAGATGATTTTACCATCACTTGCGACTCTTCGCAAATGGCGGAAAGCCTTTACATGACTGCTCAAGCAGACTTATATGCCTATATGAAAGAACGAAATGCAACACATTATCATCGTTTGACCAAATACCACTTGGAAAAAGATATACGCTATTGTTTAACCGATGATGTAGCGCCTGCATTGCCTATTTATGAAGAAGGTAAATTGGTAAATGGAATTTTAAATAAGTAATTAAGTAAAACGAATCCTATTTTGTATAGACTTTTCTACAAAATGCAACCTCTTTTCGTTAAAATCATAACTTAATAGTAATTTTTCCAAATTACCCTTGCCCCTTTCAGTTTCCCTTCGTACCTTGCACAATGCGTTTGCTAAAAGGCATTTTCTTTTGGTAATTGCATATTTCCATTTTCAGCATACATAAATTATTTTATCCTTTGGCATTACCACATTTAGTTAAATACGTTTACAATAATGGAACAGACGATGTAATTCGTAGAGGCAAGAAAATCTTATCACTCAATTATGTAGAGCTAGTAGAGCATGATGAACTGATGGGAAGCATTGTTTTTAGAGTAAAAGATGACATTTACAGTACATTTTACAAGGTTTACATAGATAAGTACAGCGATGCAAAATCGATGAGTTTGCGCTGTAGTTGCCCATACAACATTGGAGATATCTGTAGGCACGAAGCCGCAGCATTATTGCGCTTGCAAGATATGGTAGACAAAAATTTACTCCATAGCAGTGCCATACAATATAACCAGATGCATACGGTGGCAAAGATGAAAAACATAGACCTTAAAATGGTGAAAATGTTGTCATCGCCCTCCATCTTTCATGAGGCAGAGGAATTGATGCAATCTACAAAAGCTACCATTTTAAAGGCGGAAGATGAAAGAGTAGAGGCAGAAATTATCATTAAGGGAGAAAAATATCCGTTGGTAATTCAAAAAAATGATGAAAGAAATTTTGATACTTCTTGCATGTGTAGCGAGGCCATGCATCCATTGTGCGAGCATAAAGTAGTACTTTTTGTACAGCTCTTACACAATTATGGATCTGATTATTTTGATAGTATTAAGAATAGAGACAAAGAAAAAAATAAATTACTTCAGATATATGGATATAGCCTACACGATGATCTAACAGGTAAGTTTGAATTTACTTACAAAGACAGTAAGCCGTTTTTGAAAGTGTTAGACCCGTCTATAAAAAGAGTTGTTGCAGTGGCCGCTCCCACCGATGCACCCGTTTACAAAACAGCCCCTTCTTTTGTTCCAATAACCAATACAGTTGTAGAAGAAAAAGTTGTTGAGAAAAAAACGGCACTTAGGCTTGGTTTGGTATTTAATTTTAATGCAAAAAATTACCCCGGTTTCGTTGTAGAAGCCTTACAAGGAGAACCAGATGAAGACAATAAAAAATATTTGGGTAAAACAGAAAAAATAGACCTTACAAAATTTGTAGATACAGAGGGTTTTTCTGAAGATGACAAATTGCTTTTTCAGCAAGTACGCAAATTGCAAGAAAATGAAATAAATAAATACCTAAACCGCAATTCGCCTTTTAGTGGTATTTGGGAAAATATTATCCATACAGATGGAGACGAATTGCCAGATGAAACGAAGGCGCTTATTACAGAATACCTTCACCCAAAATTGAGAAAGATTTTTGATGAACAGGCGCATAACCCCTTCATATTTATTTTGCCGTTTTCAAAAAAATTAAAAACAGTAAACTTAAAAGAAATAGAAATAAGCGACTCCTTGCTTTCTCCCGTATTTAAAGTCGGTGCTACAAAAAACGGTTTCGAAATTTCTTGCATCGTAAAAATTAATGGAGAACCCATTTCTTTTGCCGAAAACAAAGCAAGTAGTAGCCTTATTTTTATGTACGACGACATTCTTTACACTTGGCAGAAAACGGAGGATGTAATACAAGCGGAGAAGTTTATTAGAGAAGGTAATATCGCATTAAGTAAAAAAAATTGGGCAGAAAAAATGCAATCGGTTATTCTTCCACTTACCAAAGAGTATGAAGTAGAGTTTGATAGGTCACTCGTAAAAGAAGTAAGTGTTTCTACGCCGGATATACGATTGATGCTGCAAGAAAGAGGGGATTTCTTGGTATTTCAACCCGTTTTTACTTACAAGGGTTTTGAAACTAAACCTGGAGATAAGGAAGTACTTATTATACCAGACGGCGATAAAATTTTACAGATACAACGCAACAAAGAGGCAGAAGATGCCTTTATGAAAAAGCTCGAAAACCTGCATTCTGGTTTTATTGCAAAGCAAGAAACAGGCAGTTTGGTTTTAAAGGGTGCAGAAGTACTACGTAACAATTGGTTCTTTCTTTTTGTAGATGCAATGAAAGAAATGAAAGTGCCTGTTTTTGGTTTTGAAGCCCTTAAGAATTTTAGGTTTAATACAGCCAAGCCTAGCACACATATACATGTAAGCAGTGGACAAGATTGGTTTGATGCTAAAGTAGAAATTGAATTTGGCGAGCAGCGTGTAGGTATTGCAGATATTAAAAGAGCTCTAGCAGAAAAACGGTCATTTGTACAATTAACAGATGGCACACTCGGTATTTTGCCTGACGAATGGCTTAAAAAATATTCATTGTTATTTAAAGTTGGAGAAGGTCGTACAGATAAATTACGCCTTAGTCGCTTTCACATGAGCGTTATTGATGATCTCTATGAAAATCGCAATGAAGAGGAAATGAGTTTTGCATTAGATGAAAAGTATGAGCGCTTAAAAGAGTATAAAAATATTCCAGAGATTGAACCACCTCATCAACTAGAACCAATTTTAAGACCTTATCAATTGGCGGGTTATCGTTGGCTAAGCTACTTAAACGATGTAGGTTGGGGCGGTATTTTAGCAGATGATATGGGACTAGGTAAAACCGTACAAGCACTTACCATGTTGGATCATTATAAAAAAGTAAATGATTCGCTTATTGCAATAGTGGTATGCCCTACGACACTTATTTATAACTGGCAAAATGAAATAAAAAAGTTTACGCCTACACTTAGCATACATGTACACCATGGTAGCACACGCAGCAGAAATGTAGAAGAATTAAAAGCTGCCAATATTATTATTACAACCTATGGTACTTTGCGCAGCGATATACAACTGCTCTTAAAGATAAAGTTCGATTACGTGGTGTTGGATGAAAGCCAAGCGATAAAAAACCCCTCATCAAAAGTTACCAAAGCTGCATCATTACTACATGCTATCAATAGGGTATGTATGAGTGGTACACCTTTGCAAAATAATACGTTTGACATTTTTGCTCAAATGAATTTTTTAAACCCTGGCTTGCTGGGTACGATGGAGTTTTTTAGAAATGAATTTGCAAACCCCATCGATAAATTTGGCGAGCAAGAACCAAAAGAACACTTGCGAAAATTATTGTACCCTTTTATTCTGCGTAGAACAAAAGAGCAAGTAGCAAAAGACCTTCCAGATAAAACAGAACAAATTCTTTTTTGCGAAATGGAGACCGAGCAACGAAAAATATATGATGCTTATCGCAATAGTTATCGAGATAAAATTTTGGGCACCATCGATCAACAAGGCATTGGTAAATCGCAACTGACAATCTTGCAAGGCTTGATGAAATTGAGGCAAATATGCGATAGCCCTGCCATACTGAATGAAGAAGATAAATTTCCAAACCATTCGATAAAGTTGGATGAGCTTACAAGGGAAATAACAGAAAATATTGGTGATCACAAGGCATTGATATTCTCCCAGTTTCTTGGTATGCTTGCATTGATAAAGCAAAAACTGATTGAGAATAACATTCCATTCGAATATTTTGATGGTAGCACTTCTGCTGTTGATAGGGAAAAAGCCATTCAGAATTTTCAGAACAACAATGAGTGCAGGGTGTTTTTGATATCGCTAAAAGCAGGTGGTGTGGGGCTTAACCTTACGGCGGCAGATTATGTGTACATTGTAGACCCATGGTGGAACCCAGCCGTAGAGCAACAAGCCATTGACAGAACGCATCGTATTGGGCAAACAAAAAATATTTTTGCCTATCGTATGATTTGTATAGATACCATAGAAGATAAAATTTTACAATTGCAAGAGCGTAAAAAAATATTGGCTAAAGAATTAATTGCAGATGATGCAAACTTTGTGAAGGCACTGAGCAAGCAGGATGTGGAGTATTTGTTTTCGTAGAGTTTTATCGCAAATGAATTTAATAACATTATGAATTAAATAGTGTTTTGTTTATAGCAACTTTTATTATTTTAGATAACATGAAAATACTATTTCTTTTTATTTCCTTTTTCTATTTTTCAAACCTATTTTCACAAGATAGCTTGAGTGTAAGACAAGTAGATTCTTTGGTTAGCATTATTCAATATTCAAATTTTCCTACGCAACGAGATTCAATTTTTCAAGATTATTCTGAAATTGGGCTAAAGATAAACACACACATAACCTTAGTTACTTATGGAAAAGAGCTAAAGAAATATGCTCAAATCGTAAAGGCAACACAGCTAGAAAATAAAATAGAAAAGCATAACTTAATGGGAAGTGCTTTTTATTATAATAAAAATTTGCTTATAAAAGTTGAGGAATTTATGATTGAAGAAGGTAAAGAATATAAAGCCGAATGGTATTTCTATAATGACAAATGTTTTTTTAAAACAGCAACCTCACCAAAATTTGAAAACAGAATATCTTTATTAGTGAAACTGTCAAATACTTTTCTTAAAAAAGTAAATAACCCAAATTAAGTATGGGCAATTATAAGCTTTTGTTGTAAAAATTTCAATTAAAAATGCGGCCTAGCATAGATTAAATATGCACCTGCGTAAAATTTTCGGAATGCTTACTAAAACTTAGGATTATGGGAATATTATTTGCTGATGATGCAAACTTTGTGAAAGCGCTGAGCAAGCAGGATGTGGAGTATTTGTTTTCGTAGAGTAGTATGAAATTTAATAATATTTAGTTGTCGTATATTTATCAAAAGCAATTTTATGATTATAGAAAGAAACTCAAAAGAAGTACTGTTTCGATTGCCAAGTTCTACCAAAATAGAAGAATTGCAGGATATTGCGAATTTATTTATTTATAAAGAAGTTGCTCCTAAATCTAAAGCTACACAGAAAGATGTTAACGAATTAGTAAAAAAAATAAAGGTTGGTCGCTGGGCAAAAACGAAAAGTAAATTAATGGTGTGAGATTATTATTTCTTGATGTAGCAAACTTTGTGAAGGCACTGAGCAAGCAGGATGTGGAGTATTTGTTTTCGTAAAATCTTATCAAAATGAAATATGCAATCATTCTTTTGGTAATAGGATTTTGTATAGAGGGTTTTGGTATTTTACAGAAAATTCTTCATACGCCTTTAGCAGATACCTTTCTAATAACAGGTAAATGTATTTTATTTATAGGCTGTGGCCTCTTTGTTTATATGCTTTTTAAAAAGCCAAAATAAACTACAATATTTTTAACATGAAAACGGTTTATGTTTTTAGCGGACTTGGTGCAGATGAAAGGGTTTTCCATAATATTAATTTTGGAGAACACAACGTTATTCATGTAAAATGGATAAAAGCAAATGAAAAGGAAAGTATAGAAGCGTATGCACTGAGACTTTCTAAAACCATTACTGTCAAAAATTCCATTTTATTGGGCCTTTCATTCGGAGGAATGATGGCAGTAGAAGTAGCCAAGCATATTCAAACAGAAAAAATAATTCTTATTTCCTCTTCCAAAAACAAAAAGGAAATTCCGTTTTATTATCGGCTAGCCGGTAAGGTTTACTTGCATAAATTAATAAGAGCAGGCGTTTTAGTAAAAGCCAATAAACTTACCAATCGTTTTTTTAGTGCCAGAACGAGTGCAGATAAGAAGTTATTGGCAGCTATGCTAAAAGTTACCGATGTTGATTTTTTAAACTGGGCAGTCGATAAAATTGTACATTTAAAGAATGAAGTGGTGCACGAAAACCTAATACATATTCATGGTACAGCCGATAGGATATTGCCCATTCGTTTTGTAAAAGCAGATATCGTTATAAAAGGCGGAAGCCATTTAATGATAGTAAACAAAGCTCCAATTGTACAAGCAAAAATCCTTGAATTATTAAAATAACATTCCAGTTTCTGCATTACAAATTTCTTCTTCGTAAATTACTGCTTCAATTCTTTTTATGAAGCAGATTTTTTTATTCTTTTTTGTAACTTCAACAATTGTAGCTCAAAGCCAAACTTTGGAGCAACTGAATAACCAACGCATTACGCTCCCCAATGGCTGGGCGCTTACACCCGTAGGCAAATCTTTACCGCTCGGCGATTTGCCATTAAATATTGCCGTAAGTAAATCTGGTAAATACATGGCAGTTACAAACAATGGCCAAAGTACACAAACCATTCAATTGTTTGATACCAAAAAAGAAATACAATTAGATTCGGTTGTAATTGCAAAATCTTGGTATGGATTAAAATTTTCGGCCGATGAACGAAAATTATATGCAAGCGGTGGCAACGACAATTGGATATTGCAATACAATATCATAAATAGTAAATTAAAAATTGCTGATACATTTAGATTGGATTCGGGTAAGAAAAAATTGATATCTCCTTCAGGAATTGAGGTAGATGATGCAAAGCAAGTTATGTATGTTGTAACAAAAGAAAACAATTCTTTGTACATAATTGATTTGAAAACAAAAGCAATTATTGAAACAATAAAACTGGAGGCAGAAGCCTATAGTTGCTTGCTTTCGCCCGATAAAGCAACATTATATATTAGTTGCTGGGGATGCGATAAAATAGTATTGGTAGATACAAAGACAAGAAAAATTTCTTCCACCATATTAGTAGGCGATAATCCAAATGAAATTGTATTAAATAAAAAAGGAACGCTTTTATTTGTAGCCAATGCAAATGATAACAGCGTTTCCATTATAGATACAAAATTGCAAAAAGTTATCGAAACATTAAATGCTGCCTTATATCCCAATGCACCCAGCGGGAGCGGAACAAATTGTATGGCGTTGAGCCAAAATGAAAAAACAATGTATGCGGCCAATGCAGATAATAATTGCTTAGCAGTTTTTGATATAAGCACGCCAGGTAAAAGTTTGTCAAAAGGATTTATTCCAGTGGGCTGGTATCCTACAAATGTAAAAGTAGTAGGCAAAGGAATATTTGTTGCCAATGGCAAAGGATTTTCATCTCAGGCAAATCCCTATGGACCAAATCCATTTCGTAGCCGAGAATCTGTAATATACCAGCAAGGAGATACATCAAAACCTATAGGCGTGCAATATATAGCCGGCTTGTTTAAAGGCACCATGAGTATTATACCTGTGCCAAATGAGAAACAATTGAGCGATTTCTCAAAAGCCGTTTATGCAAATACGCCTTATACAAAAGCAAAAGAAGCAGATGCAGCTGGCTTGCTTGGTAATCCAATACCAATGAAAGTAGGAGATAAGTCTCCCATAAAATATGTGTTTTACGTTATTAAAGAAAATAGAACCTATGACCAAGTTTTAGGCGATATAAAAAAAGGCAATGGGGATGAAAGCCTATGCTTGTTTGGTGAAAAGATTACCCCCAACCAACACAAATTGGCAAACGATTTTGTATTGCTCGATAATTTTTATGTAGATGCAGAAGTAAGTGCAGATGGGCATAATTGGAGTATGGGCGCTTATGCAACTGACTATTTGGAAAAAACTTGGCCCACAAGTTATGGTGGCCG
>JANMGS010000270.1:0-1734 GCA_031374745.1 Ferruginibacter sp.
CTTTTGTTTTGCACTGGTTATAATTTCTATTTGATCTCCACTGCGTAATTTATAACTGATGGGCACAAGCTTGTGATTCACTTTGGCCCCAATACATTTGCTTCCTACTGCTGTATGCACACCAAAAGCAAAGTCCAAAGCGGTAGCGCCTATTGGCAACATTTTTACATCTCCCTTTGGCGTGTACACATAAATTTCTTCTGTAAGAAAAGATGTTTTAAATTCGTGCAGAAAATCCAATGGATCGCTTTCTGTGTTTGGCTTTTGTTTTGCACTGGTTATAATTTCTATTTGATCTCCGCTGCGTAATTTATAACTGATGGGTACAAGCTTGTGATTCACTTTTGCCCCAATACATTTGCTACCAACTGCTGTATGCACACCAAAAGCAAAATCCAAAGCGGTTGCGCCTATTGGCAACATTTTTACATCTCCCTTTGGTGTGTACACATAAATTTCTTCTGTAAGAAAAGATGTTTTAAAATCTTGCAGAAAATCCAATGAATCACTTTCATTGTTTGCAAGGCTTTCTCTAATTTGATGAAACCATTGGTCAAACCGGCTTTCTTCATTGGTGCCTTCTTTGTATTTCCAATGCGCTGCCAAACCTTTTTCTGCAATATCATTCATACGCTTGGTGCGTATTTGCACTTCTACCCACTTGCCTTGCGGGCCCATTACGGTGGTGTGTAGCGCTTCGTAGCCATTGCTTTTAGGATTGCTAAGCCAGTCTCTAAGTCTTTCTGGGCTTGGGTTGTAGGCATCGGTAATGATGCTGTATACTTTCCAGCATTCTTCTTTTTCTTTTGCTGGCGCTGCATTTACCAAAATACGAATAGCAAAAAGATCGTACACTTCTTCAAATGAAACCCCTTTCTTTTTTATTTTGTTCCAAATAGAATGTATACTTTTTGGACGGCCATAAATTTCAAAATCGAAACCGGTTTTTTCTAGTTTTTCTTTAATTGGTTTTATAAAATCATTGATGTATTTGGTCCTTTCCTTTTTACTATCTTGTAATTTTTGTGCAATAAATCTAAAAGTATCGGGCTCCATGTACTTCATGGATAAGTCTTCCATTTCTGTTTTTATATTGTACAAACCCATGCGGTGTGCAAGGGGTGCATATACATAAACTGTTTCGCTGGAAATTTTTAGTTGCTTCTCCCGCTTCATGCTATCCATGGTGCGCATGTTGTGCAAGCGGTCGGCCAATTTTATTAATATTACCCTTGGGTCATCTGTTAGGGTAAGCAATATTTTTTTAAAATTATCTGCCTGTTGCGATGTGTTGTTGTCCATCACCGACGATATCTTGGTAAGCCCATCTACTATCTTAGCAATCTCACTACCAAATTCTCTTTGTACATCTTGCAATGTAACGTCGGTATCTTCTACCGTATCATGTAACAAAGCACAAATAGTACTTCTTACGCCAAGTCCTATTTCTTCTACACATATCATAGCTACAGCCAGTGGGTGAAGAATATACGGATCGCCACTTTTACGCCGCATGGTTTTATGGGCTTCTGCTGCCATTTCAAAGGCGGTGCGCAATAAAACTTTATCTCCAGGCTTTAGGTTTGTTTTTAGCGCACGCAACAATGCTCGGTACTCTCTTAAAATAAGTTTTTTCTCTTCTTCCTCATTTAAAGTATAAGGGGGTACAATATTATCTATAGTTACTTCCATTCATTACGAATATACTGCAAAGATTTTGTAATAAGAAAAATT
>JANMGS010000296.1:0-1563 GCA_031374745.1 Ferruginibacter sp.
TTTTTGTTTGTAGTTGAGCATGTACTTCTAGCCCAATAACAGCTTCATATTTATTGTTACTCATTGCTTGCAAAAATACATTAAGTGTACTTATTTATGGTACACCAATTAATCGTTTAGTAAATAATACAGTTTTGTTTAGCAACAACGTTCGAGTTTAGAGGGTTTAGAAGTTCGGTTTGCGTACTAAATTGCAAACTCTTAATTACAAAAGGGTGCAACTAAAATTGTTGCTAGCTTTTTGTGATGCCAAACTTGTGATTTATTTTATCCATTTGCTATTCTTCTCAGAAAGGTTGGGATGCTTACAATCATTTTATTACACCCACAAAAATACCGTTGCATTTGGTTGCAACGGTATTATGCTTAACCTCCAAAACCAGTTTTTACAAGGTTGCTGTCTTCAATTTTTTGGGTATTTTAATTGAAAAAGTCATTTCTGTACCATTTCTTTTTGCCTTAATATCGTAGGTATTCTTGTCTTTATTTGTTTGTAATTCTTCTCTTGCTTCGTCGGTATTGTTTATTTTTTTACCTGCAATTTCAGTAATAATATCATCTTTTAGAAGCCCAGCAGTTTCGGCGGCTGTTGCTTTTTCTACCTCCAATATTTTTACGCCATTGCCTTCATCCGTATCTTGTATTTTAATGCCCAGCCTCGATTTACTCATATTAAAGAAAAGCCCTCTGCTATTTTCCATATTGTCATTGTAAAAATCCATACCATTTGGATATCTTGGTATTGTAAGCGATCTTCTTTTACCGTTTGGCATATCATAAGTAAAACTACGATTAATGGAAATCTTCATATCATTGGTGCCTAAAATAGCGGTAACTTCTTTCTTTTTGTTGTCTCGCAAAAAATATACTTTAACCTTATCAGCTTTTTTCATTGCTTTTATTGTTTCTGATAGGTCTGAAGGGTTCTCTATTTTTTTATCTCCAACTTTATAAATAATATCATCTTTTTGTAAGCCTGCTTCTTCTGCAGGAGAATTTTTGCTTACGTCCGTTATTTTAGCACCTTCCCCCGTTTTTTCTGTACTTACACCTAGGTAAGTATAAGGTTTTGATAGTTTAGTCATCAATTCATTGTCATCCGAATCCATACGGAAACCTTCGACTCCTATCTTTTCTAATTTTGATAACTTATCTCCGAGCTCTATTTGCATATCTTCCAAATCCATTCTTTTACCATCCAAATCCATTAATAATCTGTCGCCATCTCTAATGATCATTTTACGGTTATTGATGGTAATGCCTTCTTCGTTGAACTCTGCCATTGGTTTACCGTTAATAAGTACTTTATCGCCTGTAATTTCTACAGTTACTTTGGTGTCTTTATCGCCTTTTTTGCGAATGATGATTTCTTGTGTTTCTTTTTGATTTGGTTTTGAGCCTTCTTGGCCAATTGCTTTAAATCCAAAAACGGTGGAAACAATCCAACCAAGAACACCGAACATAATATTTTTTTTCATGATGATTTGTTTTAACTACGAAATATTTAGTACATCACAAATGTAGGAGTAATTTTTTAATTACGAAATATTTCGGAGATATTTT
>JANMGS010000320.1:0-4172 GCA_031374745.1 Ferruginibacter sp.
AGTTTTTATATCCAGTAAACTAATTACCATTAAAATACCTAAGTTATGCCCAGAGTGCTTGCTATGCCCTGTTTGCTTTCCAAAATTACCATAAACAATAAAATATAAAAAACGTGAAAAAAATAGTTCAATTTTTATCAACTACACTCATCCTATTTGGTTGCAATAACACAGCATCAAACAAATCTGGCGGAGCTACTGGTAGCACAGTAAATGATAATCTTTTTGCTGTAGCAAAAGAAATAAATAAAAAATGCCCCATGCCTACCGACGAAAACACACGTTTGGACAGTGCAACTGTTTATAATGAATATATGATAACCTACCATTATACAGTACATACAGTAAGCAACAGGGATGTAGATATAGCAAAGTTTAAAACAAACATGCAAACAGCTATGGATGGGAAATACAAAACAGACCCACAGTTAGCCGTTTATAGAGATAATAAAATTGCAATAGCGAATGATTATAAGGATAAAAATGGTGGGTTTCTTTGCTACTTTATTTGTGGAGATAAATAAAAATTATAAAATATTTAAAATGAAAAAAATAAAATTGAGTCTAACCTTATTATTTTATGGTTGCACTGTGTACGCACAAAATGTAGGCATAAGTACCACCACACCCACATTGGGTAAGCTAGAAGTGGTTGGCACTTTTGGATTGGGCAAAACAGTTGCAGCATTTGGTAGCGATGGAGCAGGTATATCGCTACAAAGAAACTCACCTGCTATAGGTTTTAACCAATATAGAGATGCAACGGGTAGCAAGCATATGAGCACTGGTTTTGCTTCTACTATTTCTTTAGATGAAGCTTCGGGCATTATGGCTTGGGATATGTATAATAGCGGTTTTAAAGGGAATCCCACTATTGGCTCAAACAGAGCAATTACTATTTTGAATAATGGCAATATTGGTATAAGAGGTTTGGGAGCAACCAATATTGGATTATTGGTAGCTAAGCAGCCCGAAAATGTAATAGGCACAGCAGTATTTGGCGGGTACAACCATAGTTCTTTTTTTGCAAATGGCGCAAGTGAAAATACTTATTTAAGATCTGAATCAAGTGGCGGCACTTCTGATGTAGTAATTAATGAAATTGCCAATGGTATCACTACTATGCCCAACAATACACGAATTGGCTTAGGCGGCACCATCAGTCCCGTTATGGCTGTAGATTTATATGGTAGTTTAGGTATTACAAAAAGACAAGTGTTTGATATTTGTGGCAATACAATGGCTACACCAGGCAATTGTTCCTTTATGCTTATTGAAACCTGTGGCATCACCCCAGCAATTTTAACATTGGGCAATGGTACGGTACAAGGCCAAATACTATTAATATATGCCAGCCTCGGCGATAATCAAAGTTTTACAATAAACGAAACAGCCAACATAGATTTAGCAAGCAGTTGTTTAATGTATTACAGAGGGCAAACACTTTTATTAATGTGGCGCCTTGTGGGCAATAGTGGGCGCTGGACAGAAATAACAAGAAGAGTATAATAAAACAATACAATCAAAAAAATGAAATATTTATATTTAATTACATCACTAATTTGTTCTGCTGTGGCTTTTGGGCAAAACAGTATTTCTGCTACCTATGGGACAGATATAGCAACTAATTACAGCACATTTAGTTTTAACTATAACTGCAATGCAGGCTACTTATACCTTACACTGCCTGCGGGCCAAACTTATAATGTAAATAGCGTAAGTGTAACCTACAGCATGACCGCCCTTAATGGAGGGCAACAAGCAGATCAATTTTCGGCCATTACATTTCAAAATACAAATAATCAAGAAGCAACAGAAGCACAAAATAATATTACAACCGCAGGCACTTTTGTTTATAACAGAACCATAAATATTGCTAATGGCAATTATAATGGAGGTACAGTTTTAATTTTCGCTTTGGGTGCAAGGCGCAGTTGGAATGGTGGTTTTTTTAATTGTGGTACGGATGTGAACAGGGTTAATGCAAACTCATGGACAATCACTGTAAATTATAGCAACGAAGTGCCATATTCTTTTGTGGGAATAGGAACTGCAACTCCCTCAATAGCAAAGTTAGAAGTAGCAGGCGTTGCAACTGGCACAGGTAGTAGTACTTCAGCGGTATTTGGTAGCGATGGTGCAGGCATATCTATTCAAAGAAATTGGCCTGCACTTGGTTTTAACCAGTATAGAGATAATAATTTTGGCTTCGGAAAATATTTGAATAATGGAGCAGCTTCTGTTTTTGCCATGAACCCTAGCAATGGTAATATAACATTGGATATGTACGGTGCTGGACTAAAAAATGCTGCACTTAGTGCAGGCAGTAGAGCCATTAGTATTGCACCCACTTTTGGTGGTTTTAATATGGGGTTGGGTGGTAATACAAGCAATAACATGCTTACCATAAATAAAAATCTTTTTAACACAAATGCTACAGCAGTATTTGCAGGTACAAATTATAGTTCCTTTTTTTGTAATGGCCCTGATGAAGATACTTACATACGTGGCGGTTTAAATAATAGTAAAGTATTTATAAATGATTTATCGGGAGGTACTATTTATGAAGAAAAGGTAAAAGTTATTGGAAAATTAGCTATTGGGCTTGGTGCTAATCAAAACCCTAGTGTATCTGCAGAAATACATGGTGGGCTTGGCTTTACAAAACATATTTTAGTAAATGCAATACCGGGTAATGGAATTGGACAAAATAATAGCTCCTACATGGAAGTAACATGCACCACAGCACCTAACCCACGTTTTACACTTTTTGGGGGCGAAGGTGTTGGGCAGATTTTAATACTGAAAATAGTAAACCAAATGCAAATAGTTTACAGACCCTTTACTTATGTACAATTACAGGCAGGCGATACCATTATGCTAATTGGTGATAAGATTGTAGAACCTACACCTGGTGGTGGAAATGACCCAGGCTATTATTGGTCAATACTTTCAATAAGCCACAATAATTAAAATTTTAAACTATGAAAAAAATAATTTTTCTTGCCTTTTTATGGTTTGATGTACAAGCTCAAAATGTAGGTATTGGTACAAATAATCCTACCATTGCAAAATTAGAAGTGATGGGTAGTGCAGCCTTAAGCAATACCACTGCTGCTTTTGGTACAGATGGAGCTGGGCTTTCGTTTCAAAAAAACTCCCCCACAATAGGCTTTAACCAATACAATAAGCAAAACACAGGGTATGGAAATTTTATGAGTAATGGCCCTGCTTCTACCCTAAATTTTAATCACAATTTAGGTACTTTAAGTTTTAATTTAGGCTTACCTTCTTCTTATTTGGTATGGCAAAAGGATTCCATCATAAGCTCTATAACTAATATATTCAATATTATATCTAATGGCAATGTTGGAATTGGAGGACCTGCGGCTAATAATATTGGCCTAAATGTGGGTATAGAAAATTATGGAGGAACTATTATAAAAGGTACAACTTATCACTCCAGTTTTGAATACCTGAGCACAAAAATAAATGGTGGAAAAACAGGGAGCAAAGTAATTATAAATGATATCCCCGGTGGAAATATTATTATTGGAGGTCGTACAGAAATAAACGATGTGTATGATGAATATGGGGGAAATAATTCACTTTCAGTTTCTGGTGGTTTAGCATTTACAAAGAGAGATGAGCATGAAGTATGTACAGGGGGGATTTATACCCCAGGTAATTCTTCGTATGTAAATGTAAAGCGAACTGGCTGTAACAATGCACAACCACTAGCGATTGCAAATGGCATTGTAGATGGTCAACTCCTAATTATTCAAGCAGAGGGTAATAATGATTTTACGGTGTATGATCAAGGTAATATTAACCTTCCTAGCAATACACAAATGGGTGGTGGAGATATAATGATACTCATTTGGAACGGCTTTTTTACCAAATGGGAGCAAGTTTCATACAGTAATAATTAAGTATGAACTCAACAATTTAATCACTATCTGCAATAAAAAAATTTCAATAAAAAATACAAAAAAATACAAACAAATGAAAAAAAAACTCTTACATATTGCACTATTATTTGCAACAACAATAAACACCCAAGCCCAACTCGGTGGCCTTTTAAAAAAAGGAAAAGATAATGTAAGCGAAAAAAAACAAACTGAAGTTACCTCAAACTCAAATATAAAACAAATGACAAACGATGAATATGC
>JANMGS010000326.1:0-12516 GCA_031374745.1 Ferruginibacter sp.
ATGTAAGCAACGAAGCAGACAACTGTTCAACAGGATTACAGGCAACGTTTACAGATGTAACGGTGAACGGAACATGTGAGGGAAGTAAAATAATAACAAGAACATGGAGCTTGGTAGACAACTGTGGCAACGCAGCATTAAACCAAATACAAACAATCACGGTAAGTGATACAACGAGACCAACCTTTACTTCAGCAGCTGGTTCTTTAAACAGAACACTAGAATGCAGTAATACAGCAGGTATAGCTGCAGCACAGGCTTTCGTACCAACAGCTACAGATAATTGCACCACCACATTAACTCCGGTTAAAACTGCAGGTGCATTTACCTCGGGTACAGGTTGTGCAGGAGCAGGTACTTATGTAAACACATTTGTAGTAACTGATGCTTGCGGTAACACGTCATTCAGCTTTACGCAAACAATTACAATAATAGATACACTAGGGCCGATTTTAATACAACCTACTGATACATTATTGAATGTAGGAATTGGAAACGATTGTACAGTACCAATGCCGGATTATAGATATAGAGTAGCCTACACAGATTGTAATGCAGTAAGCATTGTGCAGTTGGCTCCAAATAATCCTACATCATTGGTTATAGGGTACGGCGGTACAAGAACCATTCAATTTGAAGTAACAGATGCTTGCGGTAATAAGAGCACAACAAGTTTTGAATTATCAATCGTTGATCAAACAGCACCAACAGCCGTTTGTCAGCCAATTACCGTTAACTTAAATGCTGCAGGTAATGCAAGCATTACGCCTGCAATGGTTAACAACGGATCATCAGATAACAATTGTTCATCTGTTACATTAGCTATTGATAAATCAACATTTAACTGCAGCAATGTAGGACCAAATAATGTGAAACTTTACGTTACAGACGCAAGCGGCAATGTAGACAGTTGTACAGCAGTTGTAACAATTGTTGATGTAACGGCACCGGTAATAACTTGCTTTGGCGATACCATTATTAAGAAAGGTGCAAACTGTACCAATGTAATGCCTAACCTAACATTTAGAGTTACAGCAACAGATGCATGTGGCTTTAATGCAGGCAGTGTAACGCAAAGCCCGGCTCCGGGAGCAATTATAAGCGCTTCAACAAATACACAGGTTGTAACATTAACGGTTACTGATAAAAACGGCAACTTTAGCACCTGTACTTTTAATATCTTATTTAAAGACAGCACTGCACCGATTATTACAACGTGTGCACCAACACAAATAGGATTTACAAATTCGAATTGTATGGCTGCG
This sequence comes from Ferruginibacter sp., assembly GCA_031374745.1. Lineage (GTDB taxonomy): Bacteria > Bacteroidota > Bacteroidia > Chitinophagales > Chitinophagaceae > Ferruginibacter. Next base: position 1,266 of record JANMGS010000326.1, read on the forward strand.
GTAAAAGACTTTACAACAACTGTAATTGCTACAGATAATTGTACAGGTTCAGCAGGTTTAATTGTTACGCAATCGCCCATAGCAGGTACACTCGTACCATTGGGTAACACTACCGTGACGATAACAGTAAAAGACACTTCTAACAATACGACAATCTGTACAACTACGTTTACAGCATTAGATAATATTGCACCAACGATTACAAATTGCGGCCGGGCACAAACAGCATTTGCAAATGCAAGTTGTGGTGCAACGGTGCCTAATTTTACTTCTGCAGTAGTAGCAACAGATAATTGTTCAGCAACAGGCGCTTTGGTTATAACACAATCACCGGTTGCCGGAACTGTAGTTACAACAGGTGTTACATCAATAACTATAACTGTTACAGATGCTGCTAACAATGCAACCACTTGTACGAACAGCTTTACAGTAACAGATAATATCAATCCAACAATTACTGTATGTGCAGCAGCACAAACAGGATTCACAAGTACAAGTTGTACTTCAACAATTCCAAACTTTACAAATACAGTTACAGCTAATGATAACTGTACAACAAATGGCTTGTTGGTAATAACACAATCACCTACAGTAGGTACAACAGTAGGTATTGGAATAACTACTGTAACAATTACTGTAAAAGATGCAGCAAACAACAGTACTACTTGTACAACTACTTATACAGTGTTGGATAATGTAGCACCAACAGTTATATGCAAACCAATTACTGTTAATTTAAATGCAGCAGGTAATGCTACAATAACAGCAGCAATGGTTAACAATGGTTCTTTTGATAATTGTTCTCCGGTAACACTTGCTATTAATAATGCATCGTTTACTTGTAGCAATGTAGGAACAAACAATGTGACACTTACTGTTACTGATTCAACAGGTAACTCATCTACCTGTACAGCAGTTGTAACTGTGAGAGATGTAACAGCACCGGTAATAACTTGCTTTGGTGATACTACTATTGCAAAAGGATTAAATTGTACGACTACTTTACCTGACTTTACGGGCAGAGTAACAAAAGCAGATGCTTGTGGCTTTAATGCTAACAGCGTTACACAAAGCATACCTGCAGGAACAATCATTGCAGCATCAGTAAACTCAAGAGTAATTACATTAACGGTTACTGATAGAAATGGTAATTCATCTACGTGTACGTTTACTGTATTCTTTACAGATCAAACCGCACCGGTAATAACCAATTGTACAGCACCTAAAACAGCCTTTGCAAATGCAAGTTGTTCAGCAACTGTACCAGATTTTATAAGTTCATTTACTGCAACTGATAACTGTACCGGCACAGGCACAATTACAAAAACCCAATCGCCTTCGGCAGGAACAATTGTTACAACAGGTGTAACAACAGTTACATTAACTGCTACAGACGCTTCGGGTAATGCTACTATCTGTACAACATCATTTACCGTAACAGATAACACTTTACCAGTTATTGCAGGTTGCCCATCAAATATTGTATTAACATCAAATGGCGGTAACACTGCAACATGTACTCAGGTAGCAACATGGACAGCACCAACAGCAAGTGATAATTGTGGTATAGCAACATTTACATCAACACATAATTCTGGCGCTTCATTCCCTGTAGGAACTACAACAGTGGTTTACACAGCAACAGACGTAAACGGAAATGTATCAACATGTAGCTTCACTGTAAATGTTACTGATAATACTTTACCAGTAATAGCAGGTTGCCCATCAAATATTGTATTAACATCAAATGGCGGTAACGTTGCAACATGTACTCAGGTAGCAACATGGACGGCACCAACAGCAACTGATAATTGCGGTATAGCAACATTCACATCAAACTTTAACCCTGGCGCTTCATTCCCTGTAGGAACTACGACAGTGGTTTACACAGCAACAGACGTAAACGGAAATGTATCAACATGCAGCTTTACTGTAAATGTTACAGACAATACTTTACCAATCATTGCAGGTTGCCCATCAAATATTGTATTAACATCTAACGGTGGTAACGCTGCAACATGTGCCCAGGTAGCAACATGGACGGCACCAACAGCAACTGATAATTGCGGTATTGCAACATTCACATCAACGCATAACCCTGGCGCTTCATTCCCTGTAGGAACTACAACAGTGGTTTACACAGCAACAGACGTAAACGGAAATGTATCAACATGTAGCTTTAATGTAAATGTTACTGATAATACTTTACCAATCATTGCAGGTTGCCCATCAAATATTGTATTAACATCTAACGGTGGTAACGCTGCAACATGTACTCAGGTAGCAACATGGACGGCACCAACAGCAACTGATAATTGTAGTATAGCAACATTCACATCTACGCATAACCCTGGCGCTTCATTCCCTGTAGGAACAACAACAGTTACTTACACAGCAACAGACGTAAACGGAAATGTATCAACATGTAGCTTTACTGTAAATGTTACAGACAATACCAAACCAATATTTACTAGTTGCCCGCCATCTATTACACCATCTATTAATGCGGCAGGTTGTGTAGCTACGGTTAACACGCTTGACCCATCAGTAACGGATAATTGTACAGGAGCTTCGCAAATAAATTTAAACTGGACAATGACCGGTGCAGTAAATGCAAGTTCACCAGCAATAGGTGTTAATTATGTTGGTTCTTACACTTTCCCAGTAGGTATTACAACGGTTACTTACACAGCTATGGATGTAGCAGGTAATACAGCTACTTGTACATATACGGTAACTGTTGCAAATACATTAACAGGAAATATAAGTGGTACTGCAACGGTGCAGCAAAACTCTACAACTACTTCAAACATTACATTTACAGGTAATGGGGGTGTGAAACCATACACATTTACTTATAATGTAACGGCGAATGGTGGAGCAGCAGGTGCAAACCAAACTATAACCACAACAGGTGGTAACAGTATAACAACAGTACCACAATCAAGTGCAGTGATAGGCCAATACATTTATACTTTGGTTAGTGTAACGGATGCGAATGGTTGTGTGGGTGCGTTGCCTACGGATAGGAAGGATACGGTGACAGTTGTGGCCATTTTGCCAGCTCCTGATTTTACATCAACTATTGATATAGATGGTTTGCAATTAGCAACAACAGGTAGCGCATCTGACTTTATTGTAAATATTGCTGAAATCAATAATAATTCTAGTAATGGTACGATAGTATTCAGAATTACACAACCGACCATGTTAGATATTACATTTAGTAATTTGTCTGGTTCATCTAACGTTTACGGCGGAACAGCAAATAATAATGGGGATTGGAATATTAGTAAAGTAGGAACAGTTATTACATGTTCATTGAAAAATGGTGTTGTTATTCCTTCTTCAGGTTTAAGTTCAATAGGATTTAGGGCAACTAGAAGACCAGGGGTTGCGTCAAATCAAACAGGTAATATTTTAACTAGAATTACAAATGGAAGCGGTGGTGATAGTAGAACTAATAATAATTCAACCACTACGGTAATATCCGCACAATAAATTGAAAAACAAAAAATAAAAAAACATGAAAAAATTCATTCTATCAGCAGTTGCATATGTTTGTTTGGTTACTGCGGCTTTTGCTCAGCCTGAAGCTAATCCTGCATTAGACTTAAACATGGTACCTCCAACAATTGGCCTTAATACAAACAGTACATTACAGGCATTTGCAGGAAATGTTTTGGGTGACAGAGATATTGTTGCAAATTCATTAAGAGTCACAATAAGTGTTGGTACCAATGCTGAGATTATAGGCATTGATGCAGCCAGTTCTGCTAATTGGGTCTTTATAAGTGCTGGTACAGGTGCAGGAAATACTTACCGGTTGAGAAATATTGGAACAATAATTCCCGATCAACAAGATTTGATTTTACTTACAATAAGAGGGGTTGCTTTAGGGGGACCATCTAATATTAGCGGTAACATTACTTATATTGCAGGAACTAATCCTTTGTTAGGAGGATTACAAAATTCTTCGCAAGGTGATCTTGATCCTTCGGTAGGCAGTAATAATCCTATTACATCATTAACTGTCGTAAGTGTACTAGCAGTTTCCTTAACTGACATTACCTCGAAAGCATCTGATTGTTCTGCAAAAATTGCATGGAGTACTGTAAGAGAAGATGCAGGAAGTACATTTGATGTAGAGTACAGTCCTGATGGTGCCCGTTTTGCAAAAGTAGGTACAGTAGCAGGTCGTTCTGCAACGGGTGCAAACTACGAATACAGCTACAGTCAAGGAAATGGTAAAGGTTTTTACAGGTTGAAAATAGAAAGCGCAACAGGTGGAGTAACGTACAGCAAAGTAGTAAACATTACTACAAAGTGTAATGAGAAAAAAGTATTCATCTATCCAAATCCAATTCAAAATTTACAGGATTTGCATGTAAATGTTACGAATTTTGTCGGTGCTATTAAAGGAGATTTGATAAATGCAGCAGGGCAAATTGTTCTTACAAAAAATTTAGTAAATGGTGCTAACCTTGTAAAAATAGCTAACCTTACACAAGGTGTTTATACTTTTAAAGTAACAGATGAAGCAAAAGAAATTCAGAATTTTAAAATAGTGGTGGTGAAATAATATTTCATTATCCCCTAAAAACGGCTGTTTCTGTAAAGGAAGCAGCCGTTTTTTCTTGTGTTTTTTCCCCACATTAAATACAGTGCTATATAATCTTTGTGTAAAACGCCAACGTGTAAAAGAACTATAAATTTTTTGAGGGTGAAACTAAAAGCAGGTATAAGTTTAGCTTTATTAAAACCAAACTTTTCATTATTAGTGGGGTTTGGCCGGAAGGGTTTTTATAATTTTAATAATGTGCTGGCGAAAACCCCACCAAGACAGAAACCCTGCATTAATTGGCAGTAGAAAAACAAAAAAACTGAGCAAAGAAATGGGAACTAGCGTAGCAAAGGAAGTGCAGTAAAAACAAAGGATTCAATTAAAGCTTTTCACAGTAAATACCTCACGCAATTAATCTTATTATTTTAGCAAATTACCTTTAACCAATATTTTACCTAAATAAAAAACCTGCTGGTTATATTTACCAGGGTTTTGTTCTATGTCTGATAAATCTTGTCCTTCTAAAATGGCTAATTTATTTGTTTGTATAGATGATAATGTAATTTTCACTTCGTGAATCCCATCTGGTACCTCAATCATTTCAAACTGACCTCTGTACCGATTATTACAATAAGTATTAAAACGATTCATCAGGCATTTGTAGCCGCTTTCATTGGGTATTTTAACAGATACATTGCCTGCTTTTCTTTTAAGTTCAACACAGTTTCCATCTATTTCTACCAGTACCTGACCTACTTCGGGGCCACCAATATCAAAGAAACCAAAAACAGTTCCTTTAAATGTAAAAGTACAAGTTGCATTGGCTTCTGTTGTTTTTGATACGGTTGAAAACCAGGGTGCAAATGTTTTCAGATTTCCATAATTCAATGGATTGATTGTTTCCCAACCTTTACTAAAGGTTGCTACTTCTAATGGGGAATACATGCCAGCATCTTCCCAATTATCTTCATACAAAGGGCTTATTAATTCGTGGTTACGAACTACTGCTGCAGCTTTAAATTCATTAAATGCTCTTGCTATGGCTTGTGCATATAAATCGCCACCGGCTCTTGCAGGGTGCGTGCCATCTTTTGAAAAAACTATTTTACCGTCAATAGCTGTACTGCTTTTCCAAATTAGTTTGCCCTGAGAAACCAACAATGATGGATACAAACCTAGATGAATGGAAGGGATTTGATAATGATTGGCTACTTTTTCAAAACCCTCAATTTTTGCAGGTATTTCATTTTTAGCATATTGTTGATATTGTTCACCTGCGATTGTATAAATAAAGCAAATATCTGTTTGCGGATTGTTTCTTATGATTTGCCTCACAATACCCTCTATGGCTTGATTGCTGCCTCCGTTTACCGCAAATTCTACAAAAATAAGGTCGGGTTTATATTTTAAAACCTGTTCTTTTACACGGCAAGCACCCAGCTCGGTTCCTGTGCCAGATACCCCTGCATTAATTCCTTTTAACATTGCACCGGGGTTTAAGCTTTGTATGAAAGCCATGGTTTGATTGCGGTATTGATCTTCAGCTTTTGTGATGCTGCCACCCAAAAAAGCAATATGCATTGTTGGGTTATGCTGATTTATTTTATTAAAAAAATTGGGTAGCCCATTACGTAAAAAAAATTCTTTGTCTGATGTAAATTCATCAACTTGTTTTACAGCAAAGCTTGGCTGAACATTAAATAATAAAGGCATAGCACCAGCCTGGCTGGCTTCTATTAATGCATTTTGAGCATTTGCAAAAACAGGCATGCACAACACACCATATATTACATATATATACTTCACATTAGTATCATTTAATTTGTAAAAAATAACTTGATCTAAAAAACCTTCTGTAGTTAAAATAATTCAAATAACTTAATATACATTTTCATTTAGCGAAATTTCCAAAATGGTTGTTGCAGGGTTTTGCGTATAGTCTACTCCAGTAATTAAAACGGTATTGTCTTTATTCTTCACCCATTTCAATTCTTTGCCATCAAACAAATTAATTACTTTATGTACTTTTTTCTTCCCAATTGATTGTGTGAGAAACTGGTTTGTTTTTAAATCTCTGTAGCCCTGATAAATATGGCAATATATTTTATTGTTTTTATATGTAAAACCATATTCTCCAAATAATGGTTGCCAAGGGCCGCCTCTTGTATAGTAAATACCATTACCCACTTTACTTAGCCAAGCACCCATCTTTAGCAAAACTTCTTGTTGGTTTTGTGAAATGACACCTTCTCTATCGGGTGCAACATTTAAAAGAAAATTGACATTTCTCACCACACAATTAGATAAGTATTGTACAATTTCTTCAAAGCTAAATACTTTAGAATTGGGTCTGTAGCCCCAGCCACCCTTTTGTAAGCTCACACATTTTTCTGTAAATTCTTTTGTACGAATATTACCAGATGTATAGCCACCACCTTCTTCAGAAAATACATCACCTATCCAAGAAAAACGAGTATTAACAATCATTTCGGGCTGGTATTTACGTACAACACCCATTATACCTAAAGCTTTGCCACTTCCTTCTTCTTTGGTAATATATCTTTCATTAATTGGCCATTCATTAGTTGTATCTTGATATTTTCCTGGGTTCCAAAATTTTCTATCCAAAGGTCTGTTTACAGTTTGTGCCAGCCATGCACCATCCCAAAACATATAGCTTATTTTGCCATAATCTTTCATTAGTTTGGTAACTTGTTCGTATACTTCTTCCTTCATTACTCTTGCATCTTCTTTATGCCATTTAGCCGTTTTGTAGCCCCAAGTATTAGGTTTAACATCGTTACCAAAAACATCGTAATATCCCGGATAACGCCAACTCATAGGTGAATAATATAAACCAACACGAAGTCCAGCAGCTCTTACTGCATCGGTATATTCTTTAATTAGATCTCTGCCTATATCTTTTTGGCTTGTCCAACTTGCAGGATGTTTGCTATCAAACAAAGCAAATCCATCGTGGTGACGAGCAGTAAGAACAGTGTATTTCATGCCAGCTTTTTTGGCCAAAGAGGCCCACTCAGTTGGATTAAATTTCGCAGCAGTAAATCCTTTAGCACTATCTCTAGCCCTGCGTTGATAATAATCTTGCCCCCAACCTTCTTGATGCCTTACCCACTCATTACCTTCGGGCATAGCAGCATAAACACCCCAATGAAGAAACATACCAAACTTATCGTTTACATATCCATTCATGGTTTCATCAGATTGTTGGCTTACATCAAGATCTTCTTCTAGTACTCTTTTGGTAATGGGAACAAATACTTGCAAAACAGGTTTTGGAGCTTCGCCTACATAAATTAATTCTATGTGATCTACATAAGCGCTTCCTGCACCGCTAGGGTGCACAAAAGAAATCATAATAGAATCTATGCTAAATGCAGTTTGAAAATCCATCGTTACTTTAGAATAGGCAGTAAGACTGCTAGTAACAGATTTTGCTGCACCTCCATAATTGCTAATAATCATTTGTATTTCTTCTGCACCAGATTCAGTTTTTACATAAGCAGAAAGTTGGTATAACGCATTTCCTCTTACATTAAATTCTTGATTACAAAAAGCTCTTTCAGGCCCAACCCTCAACGCATAATTTCCCGAAAAAGGTTCTTTTACAACAGATGAAAATTTTGTACGCCAGTGCCTCCAACCATCCATAGTGCCAGTTTCAAAATCGGCATTTTTAATTAAATCAGTTTCGTTAATCAGTGTTTTTAAACTATTAATTTTTTGAGCATTGGTGCAAAAAGTAATTGCAAACAATAAAGCCAAAAGTGAATACATTTTCATTGTTTCGATATTTAAAAAAATAGCCAAATAATAAGTTGAAAAATTGTGTATAACATCTGGTGTTATTTATTTTGTTGCTTATACACCCTCACATAATCTATATACCCTTTTTCGGTGCCACCATTTTGTATCAATTCATTTTTTCTTACATCGCCATCCACCCAATCGCTAACGCCCCAGCAACTTCCAGAAAAAATTATAAATTCGGCTACATGGGGAATAGCTTTGGGGTCGGTCATTTCTTTTATCAGTTTGCCATCAAAATAAAATTTTAAATAAGTGGGTGTCCATTCTAAACCAAATATATGGTATTCAGCATCATACAAATTGGGTATTTTAGGCTTTACTCCACCTGCACCTTTATGTGTGCCTTTTTCATAACCATCCCAATGCAACCCATAAGAATACGTTTTTAATTTATAGCCCTCTACAATATCAATTTCTGCACCATCAGCAGCAGTTCCATCGTGTGGGCCAGCATTGGTCATCCCTGTTCCGGCGTTTGGCATGGTCCAAAATGCTAGTTGATAACCATTGGGTTTTACTAAGTGCATTTTTGCCTCTAAAAAGCCATAAGTAGGTGCATATTTTCCTTTTGAATTAAAGCGACCAACGTAATAAGCACTATCATGTTTTTCTGGTGCTTTTCTGTAATAAATATAAGCCTTGCCATCTTTTTCTTCTACTTGGCTGTCATCTGAATAGAGGGTTATATCTACTCTTTTTTTAATAGAATTTTCAATCGTCCATTTATTATTATCTAATTTATAATCATTAAATTCATCGGAAAAATCAAGTACCCAATTTCTATTGTTAACTACATTATTTAAAGAATCAACTACCAATGGTTGTGCTGTTTTTGGAGTTTCCTTATCAACAAATGAATTTGCATTTTGTGATATTTTTTTTGAAGCATTACAGCTTAATAAAGTTAAAATTATTGAGCAAACAATATTATTATTTTTCATTTTAAAGATTGTGAAATTGTATCAAGTTTTTGAAAATAATTCCCATAAGGTTTTATAAACCTGTGAGGTTAATATTATGGATTAAGTTTAAATACCCTGATATAATCGATATAAGCCTTATCAGTATTTCCTTGTTGAATAAATTCATTTTTGCGGATGTCACCGTCTACCCAATTGTTTTCTCCAAAACAACTTCCAGAAAAATAAATAAATTCAGCCACATGCGGTATAAGTTTGGGGTCGGTCATGGTGGCTACAACCTTGCCATCAAAATAAAATTTAAGAAACGTTGGCGTCCATTCAAAACCATAAATATGATATTCCGTATCGTGCATTTTTGGTGCCTTTATTAACCTGCCATTCGACTTATGCGCAGGCTTAGCATATCCATCCCAATGCAGTCCCAACGAAAAAGCGTTTGCTTTTGTAGCCTCAACAATATCAATTTCGGCACCATCATTAGCCGTGCTATCCACGCCTTCTTTTGTTTTCATGCCATTGCCTTCTGGCATCATCCAAAATGCTGTTTGATGGCCATTAGGTTTTACAACATGCATACGACATTCTAAAAAACCATAAGTGGGCGCATATTTGCCTTTAGATGTAAACCTGCCTGCATTATAAGCAGTATCACTGATATTTGATTTTCGGTAAAAGATATACATGTTGCCATCTTTTTCTTCTACCTGGTTTTTATCGGCATACAATGTTACATCTACACGTTTTTTTATGGATGTTTCCACATTCCATTTATTTGTATCAATTACGTTATCGTTAAACTCATCGCTAAAATCTAATCTCCATTTTTGTTTTAAATATTCCTTTGTAATAGAGTCATTAATAATAAAAGGTATAACTTCTTTTGGGCTTTGCTTATCTTTAAATGCGGTGGCTTTTTGTTGTGAAAAACAACTTTGAGAACTTATTATTGCTAACAACAATACAAGATTTGTAAGGCTTTTATTTTTCATGTTTTAAGTTTGTTTTATGCTGTTTGATTTAGTTAATCGATTGAATTATTTTCTATACATTTTTTGATAAATTATAATTTTTCATCTTAAATCTTATTGCTATCAATTCTGATAGAGATTTTAAAAAATCATTGCCTGTAATATTTTGTTTAAATAATATTACAGGATAGCTTTTGATTAAATTAAGTCAGTTTTTTTAATTTACTTTTTGTTACAAACGATACTTTACTTTTTAAAAATGCTTATTTACTTTTAATGATATTTTCTTTACTAAAAAAATTCAAGTTCCAGTTATCTAGCCATCTAATAGAAATTTTATCCCTATAAAATGTTACTGGTAACCAAATGTATCTTCCTGTTATTGGCAAATCAGGCTTCCAAATATCAAACATGGCAACGTAAGCATCTTTTAATCCGTTAATTTTAATTATAAAAGAAGATTGCCCACCAAACGTTTTTTCAACCCCCAAACTATCTATTGTATTGTAACCTATGCAAGGGTTGCTTTGTGCAGTCCAAGGCCCATATAAATTGGCACTGGTATAATATCTTGCTACATTAGGTTTCCATCCTGAAGAACCTGAGCCCAACAAATGATATGTTCCATTAATTTTTATGATAGCAGGTGCTTCCGTATGCTTTTCTGTACCTTCGCATTCCTTATATTCTTCTGCGGGTAGTAAATAATCATCTCTCATTTTTGCAATTATAAAAGTCTTATCTGGCTTTCTTACTGCCAAATGAAATAAATCACCATTATCGTCTAAAAACATCGAAAAATCGCCTGAGCCTTTTGGTGAAGCTGCTAAAAATTTGTGGCTATACACAAATGGCCCTACAGGGCTTTCAGCCGTTGCTACTCCAACAAATGCAACTTCGTACCCATTACCTTTAGGATAAAATTTAAAGTAGGCTATAAACTTTCTTGTTTTAGCATTATAAAC
>JANMGS010000434.1:0-2975 GCA_031374745.1 Ferruginibacter sp.
GTAAAGTAGGTTTCTTACATCTACTAAATTTCCATGTAAATAATTATGTAGCCATTTTTTTATCCTTTAAAAAAAGGCTGCATTAAATGAGCAAACCTAATTGAACCCTTCGGACTAAATTGATTTTTTTATATAGATACCAATCGGTATCTTGCAGTATGCGACAGCCAATCATAACCAAAGAACTTGTTTTAACAGAAGCAACGAAGCTCTTTAATACAAAGGGTTACAAGTCTACTTCTATTAGTGATATCACTTCTGCCACTGGCTATACAAAGGGTGCCCTATACCGGCATTTTGAAAGCAAAGAAGCTTTAGAAATAGAGGCATTTGAAAAAATGATGGGAACTATTTTTACAATAATGTCTAACAAAATAAGCGCAGAAAATAATGCAAAAGATAAATTATTTTCTCTATTGGATATGTTTCAAAATTACATCAGCAATCCATATATAAAAGGTGGGTGTCCGTTATTAAATGTTGCAATAGAAATGGACGATACCAACGATCCATTAAAAACAAAGGCACAAGAAGCATTATCCATTTTAAAAAGTTCAATCATCACCATCATTGAAAATGGAAAAAAATATAAGCAAGTAAAACCAACCGTAAATGAGGGACTCATTGCTACAATTGTTATTGCAACCCTTGAGGGTGGAATAATGATGAGCAAACTACAAAATAACAACCAAGATATTTCAGTTGTAGTAGCGCATTTAAAAAATTGGGTAGAAGAAGATATTCTTACCTAATTTTTTTATGCCAATTTTCCAATGGAATCAAATAACAAAAAATGAAAAAAATAATTGAAAAATCGATTGGATTTTATTTTAATAGCTTAGCCATTATTAAACCATCATCAGCGGCTAAAAAAGGATATCATTTATTTTGCAATCCGATGTCGCAACCACTAAAGCCTCATCAAACAAGGTTTTTAGAGGATGCAAAAGATGTAGTATTGGAATATGAACAAACAAAAATACAAACTTATAAATGGGGCAATGGTTCCAAAAAAGTATTGCTCATACATGGTTGGGCGAGCCATAGCTATCGTTGGAAAGCCACTATTGAATACCTTGTAGATAATGATTGTACCGTATATGCCTTTGATGCACCAGCGCATGGATTATCGTCGGGCAAAATACTGCACTTAATATTATACAGCAAAATAATAGATCTTTTTATACAGCAAAACAAAGACATTGAACATATCATTGGCCATTCGGTAGGTGGGTTTGCAACCGTGTATTGGCTTTTTTTACATCCAGAAAATAGTATAAAAAAAGTAGTGGTAATGGGCGCTCCCGGCGAAGCCGACGATTTTTTTAATTTCTATCAAAAGACGTTGGGATTAACAGACAGAACCTTGAAAATTATCATAAATGAGTTCATGAAATTATTGGGTCATGCACCCAGCTATTTTTCTTCCGCTGCTTTTGCAAAGCAAGTACAAACAAAAGGTTTAATCATTCATGACAAAGGGGACAAAGATACCAGCTATGAAAACTCTGTAAAACTTCATCAAAATTGGACAGATAGCAAGTTAATCATCACTCAAGGTTTAGGGCATTCCTTAAAAAGCGACATCCTTTTAGAAGATATTGTACACTTTATTTTGGAATAATTTTTTTAGTGAATATTTTCTTGCAACAGATGTTGGTCTGTAGTATAGCCATTTGCTAGCCCCCATCTGATAATAAATTGAAGCAGACTAAATTTGTAGCTACGCTAAGTTACTGACCTGCATTGCATACCAACAAAAGCTACTCTAAGACAATTTTAAGGAATAAGAAAATTTTTTGCTCTGCATAAAATTGGCAAAAAATTTTGAAGAAATCTAACCAGTTAAGATTGGAATAAAAGTAAATTTTACATAAAGCAAAAATTGAAATTATTCTGAGTAATTACAAAACAAATTGGTTAGTGGTGAGGTTAATTGATTGTTGATGTTGCTTTTCCTGGTGAATGGTTACATTCTAAAGCGCTCTTAAAATAAATAGGGTAAAAAAATAATTTTATTAATATGTAATGAATTGGAGTGTAAAAATAGTTGCATTATTCTTTGCCTATATTATTAGAAAATGTGACAACCTGCTGGCCTATTTTGTATAGTTAAAAATATAAATCTTCGTAATAATTTTTCTACAATCAACGCATTATCCGCATTTCTTCATTCGGAAAATACTGCTTTTTATACATTTTTTAACATTACCACAATAAATACAATAAAGTTCAGTTAAGGATGTATCCTTATGAATAAACAATGAATAAATTTTACTGCACATTCCTTATTCTTTTGACATCTAGCAGCCTTTACAGCCAAATAAACGTAGAGGCGAATGACATGGGGAACGCTCACATAAAATTCATTGATAAAATAACCAAAAAGCCTGTAAACAGCGATGTGTGGACTGAAACCGAACCATTTGTAAACGGGTTTGCTAAAGTTGCAAAAGATGGTAAATGGGGATTGGTAGATGGGCAAGGACATTTAGTCGTAAAAAATGAATTCAACGATACAAGAAACTTTGTACATAATCTTGTAGCAGTTTCAAAAAATGGTAAATGGGGATTTGTAAACGAAAAAGGACAACAAGTTATTCCATGTGAGTATGAAATTATTTATGATTTTACAGAAGAAATTACAGCGGGATACAAAGACAATAAATGGTTGCTTGTAAATAAAAATAATAACATCATAAAGGCGCTTAAGATAGATATATTTTGGGGATTTAAAAATGGCATTGCCAAAATTGACAAAGATGGACAAACTGGCTTAATGGATATCAATGGGAATATAATTTCTTTGGAACCAAAGAAAGACATCACTCCAAAAAAAATGAGGCGAATTTATTCCCGACCAAATTTAGTGGAATCTGAACCCTGCCCTACCAATATTGATTTTGAATTTGGAAATTTTACCAACTGGATTTGTTATGAAGGTACAGTTGCTGTGACAAATGCAGCAGGTGTAC
>JANMGS010000420.1:0-6396 GCA_031374745.1 Ferruginibacter sp.
ACTTGTGTTTGCAACTCTGCGAATTGATTGGTCTTAAAAGCAAGTTCTGTAGTAAGCGATACTACTTTACTTTGTTGCTTTGTGAAATTCAAATTGCTTTCGTTGTAAGCTGCTCCAGCAAAATTATACTCTTGTTCTGCGCTTGCATAGGAAACTTCTACTAATTCCAATTTATCTGCAAGTTCTTCCAATTGAGTATTAAACTTTTCTAGTTCTACCCTTGTATCTGCAATGGCATCATGGTTCTGTTCCAATTGTGCTTCCAACTCCCCTGTCCTGTTGGTTCCATTGGTTTGCTGGTAGTGTAAGTTTTCTATTTTGTTTTGTAATGAAAAGACATGATTGGTTAAGTTATTAATGTCTTGCTGCGCCTGCTTTATAGCCGATTCTTTCAGTTGCTCATTGTAATTTATTACTTCATTGTGCTTCGCCTGTATTTCTGTTTTTAGTGCAGCTACATTAGCGCTTTGTACAATAATTTCTGCTTGTAGTTTCTCCAGGTTTTTTGCACGCCCAATTTTCTTTCCTTCAAATAAACCGACACTACCACCAGTGATGGAATATTTTCCTTTTACATATTTACCTGTTTTTTCAAGAATAACGGCATTTTCATCTGCACCCTGACCTGAAGGGTCGGGGCTATTCACTGTTCCCTGACCTGAAGGATCGGGGCTATTCACCGCAAGTGCTTCTTCATTTTCTGCTATAAAAACATTACCCAATAATTGCTTTGCAAGGTTTGAATATTTTGCATCTATCTCTATAACATCTAATGCAGCTATCGTATTTGCAGGTTTGCTGTGCTCAGTGGTATTTGTAAATTTGTCTAACAAAAAGAAATTTGCCTTTCCTTTCTTATTTTCATCCAATAGATGAATTGCTTGCAAGCCCTCTTGCAAATTATTTACAACATAATAATTCAAATATTGATCCAACACATTTTCTACAGCTGCCCTGTATTCCTCGTTTACATAGATAATATCCGAAAGCAAAGGTGCATCTTTGTTCCATCCATTGTTATTGTGCAAAAACTTCACACTTTCTGGGTAGCCTTCCATGCTATCCACCAAGCTTTTGAGCAAATCGTACTCATTCGTGCGGGCATCAAGCTTACGGCTTTCTTCTGCAAGGTTATTGCGCATGCCTTCCATCAAGTTTTGTGTAGCCAATATTTGCTCTTTGGTACGATCTTGGTGTTCTTGCAATTGCTGCAACTCCGTCTTTTTATTTTCTAATTCAGTCTCTTTTTCTACTTTTTCTGCTTCAAGCGTAGTCAATTGACTTGCCCTTACTTTTTGTTCCTCTCCTAATTGGTGAAGCGTTCTTTGTAAGTTTTGTATGCTTGTATCAGCTACGGCAACCCTCTTTTCCGAATCAAATCTACTTAACTGTAAGGCTTGGTTTTCTTTGCGCAAACTATCAATGCTGCTTCGTTTTTCATCAAATAACCTACGTTTCTCTTCTACGTCTTCTTTTAAGTTTTCTACTTTTTCTTCAAGTTCCAATACTTTCGCTTCCTCATCTACAATTTGCAAACCAGTAAATGCAATACTATCTTGTAATCCCTTTAACTGTCCAGAAGCTTTTTTCAGAAATTCATCTAGATTGGCTTTGGTTTCATTAGCAAAAATTAATTTTTGGTTGCTTAAGTTTTTTTCATTTTCCTTACTTCTCACTTTATCCAACATCTCATTGTAAGCATGTTGCATTTGTTGCAAAGCCTTTTCTTTTTCTACAAATGCTAGTTTCTCTGCTTCCAGTGCTGCATCTTCGCCCGCAATAGCCACTTCTAGTTCTATTCTTTTGTCTACTTCTTCTTGTTGTTGTTGGTTAAGGTCTCTGTAGGTAATATTAAAACCCTCCAATGCAGCTTTGGCAAGTTCAATGGAAACTTCTTTGTATTCCTTTTTTATTTCAAAATACTTTTCTGCTTTCTTTGCTTGGTTTTCTAAGCTTTTTAATTGGTTGTTTATTTCAAAAAGCAAATCTTCTATTCGTGCAAGATCCTGCTCGGTAGCATCTAGCTTAAGTTTGGCCTCTTTTTTTCTGGTTTTATAAATGGTAATACCCGCGGCTTGTTCAAGCATTTTTCGGCGGCTATTCTCTTTATCTTTAATAATATCATCTACCATCCCCAATTCTATGATGGCATAACTATCGGTACTCACCCCCGTATCCATAAACAGGTTGTGAATATCCTTTAGCCTGCAAGCCACATCATTTAGGCGGTATTCACTCTCGCCACTTTTGTAGTATTTACGGGTTACGGTTACGGTATTAAACTCGGTAGGTAATAGGTTTTTTGTATTTTCAAAAGTAAGGCTTACCTCTGCAAGTCCACTAGGCTTTCGGGTCTTACTGCCATTAAACACCAAGCTCTCCAAGTTTTCGCTTCTCAGATTGCTTATTTTATGCTCCCCAATTACCCAGCGGATACTATCTATGATGTTACTTTTTCCGCAGCCATTTGGCCCAATAACACCCGTAATACCTTCATCAAAATTTAGTACAGTTTTATCAGCAAAACTTTTAAATCCTTTAATTTCTAAACTCTTTAAACGCACAGTCTCTATTTTTTAAGTAAGACGGCAAACATACACGAATTTGATTAAAACTAATAATGCTATTGCCATTTTGTTTTCACAGCCTATACACATATATGAAACAACCATTTTTCATTCATCAATCCGCCATAATAAAAGGGAATTATGGCCAACAATAGGCGTTTTCGCATGCAATCAAATGGTAATTTTCAATAATGCATTTTTTAGGGGCGGTTGGCGGTATACCATTTTTAAGCATTTGTAACGGGCTATACGCTACAAGACCGGAATACATCCGCCAAGGCGGCTGCAACCCGGGCTTTTCGCTGCTATCCCTGCGCCCTTGGGCGGTATCACTATAATCAACAATTCTTTACAGTTTTTACTAAAATTTCAATGGTGTAATAGTTGAAATTTAAGTTAAGAAAGCCCTATTTTAATCAATTAAATTTTTATTAACATATTTTAAGGTTACTTATTTATTAGAATTGTATTATGTATGTTTGTAATCATTAATTTTTTAAATCTTAAACTCAACAAAATGAAAATCACAAAAATCACCTTGTTAGCTGCGTTAATGCTTGCAGTAGCTTTTACAAGTTGCAAACCCAAAGATGAAGACATTAAAGCAAAAATTGAAGCTGCGTTAAAAGCCGATCCAATGATGGCCAACACCACAGTAGACGTTAAAGACGGCGTAGCTACAATAGGCGGTGAATGCAAAGATGAAGCATGCAAAGCAAATTGCGAAAAAGCGGTTGCTGGTATTAAAGGTGTAAAATCTGTTGTGAATTCTTGTACGGTAGCCCCTCCTCCAGTTGCACCCCCAGCATCAGTTATTACTACTTTAGATGCTGCCACTATGCAAAAAGTAAAAGATGGCTTAAAAGACATGAAAGGAATTACCCTTGATTTTGCTGGCGATAAAGCCGTACTTTCTGGCGAAATAACAAAAGCTGACAGAATGAAAATCATGCAAATGTTAAGTGCTGCAAAAGTTAAATCTGATGTGAGCGGATTAATGGACAAAAAATAAATTACAAATAAAATTTAAACTAATAAACAATGGCTTTACAAGATAAATATGCTGCGCTATTACAAGCAGCAAAAGACCACGGCGTAGCTAATCTTTCTGTAGCAGAACAAGATGGTGTATTGCACGTAGCTGGAACTGCAGCAAGCACTGCAGATTATGATGCACTTTGGGCACTTTATGCTCAAATAGATCCAAACATGGCAAGTGGTGATTTAATGATGAACTTAGACATTAAAGCCGATGCTGGTGCACAACTTAAAGTAACTACCGATGCTACCAACCTAAACATTAGAAGTACACCTAGCACAGAAGGTGAAATTGTAGGAAAAGCTGCACACGACGAAGTTGTTACACTTGTAGAAAAAACCGATGATAGCTGGTGGAAAATAAGAACAGCTGATGGTGAAGAAGGATATGCATATGCACAATACCTTTCTCCAATGTAGTTTTTTAATAAATTAATTTAAAATGCTGTTTCATTTGCTTGAAGCAGCATTTTTTTTTGCATGTAAGTTAAAAAATAAATTCACTCATTAAACTTTCATAATTTTATTCCATCAAAAGGATTACGATTAAATTTAACGCATGAAATTATTTATCCAAGTCAGTTTACTGATGAGCTTCTTGCTAAGCTACCAATTGCTTCATGCCCAATACAATTTTAATGAGGCCGATAAATGGCTAAAAGAAAATACGCCATCATTGGGTGGCAGGGCTACTTTAATGATTTACAAAGATGGAAAAATTGTTTATTCTCAGTCAGAGAATGAACTTACACGTAAACAAAAAATGATTGGGAAATTTATAGCAAAAAGAACGGGTAAAGATAAAGACGAAGTATTGCAAGATTTTTCTGAAAACAATAAAATAGCCATAGCTAGTTGTAGTAAATGGCTGAGTGCTGCTTTGGTAATGACATTTGTGGATGAAGGCTTATTGAATGTAGAAGATACAATTGGCAAATTCCTTCCAATATTTACTGCAGTTGGAAAGGGAAATATAACGATAACTCAATGCTTAAGCCATACAACGGGCATCAATTCTGGCGAACTAAAAGAAAGCATTCAAAGCTTTAAAAATATAACTACTATGGATGATGCCATGGAGTTAATTGCAGCTTACCCTATGGATAGCGAACCAGGTGAATCGTTTAGGTACAGCAATGTAGGATTGCAAATAGCGGCTGCGGTTATCGAAAAAATTAGTGGAAAAGATTTTAAGACATTGTTTGAGGAGCGGATAGCAAAACCTTGTAACATGAAAAATACTGATTTTGGTGACAAGCCGCTTCCGTTGCCTGCAGGTGGCGCAAGAAGCACCGCTACAGACTATCTTCATTTTTTACAAATGATATTGGAAGGAGGCGTTTACAAAGGGAAATTGGTATTGAAAAAAGAGACGATTGCGCTCATGCAAAGAAACCATGCGGCAGATAAAATAATAATGGGTAGCCCGGCTGAAGCTAAAAATTGGGGTTATGGTTTTGGTGAATGGACAATGGAAGATGCCTCTGCAAATACAACCTCTAATGCTGTTACCAGCCCAGGCTTATTTGGCACTTTTCCATGGATTGATAATAAAAATGGTTATGCGGCTATACTATTTACTTACAATATAAAAAGCGAAGGGCGCCACGAAAAATATACAGCTATCAAAAGCATCATCGATACTGCCATTAAAAAGTATTAATTGGTAGGTACCTTATTTAGAGTAGTTTTGCTACAAATTTTACTAGAACGATGAGATTTTCTATTTTAGCTGCTTTAATTATGATTGGACAGGTATGTGCAGCCCAAAAAACTAAGCTATTGAAAGGCATGTACCTACAATGGGGTTATAATAAAGAATGGTATACCAGAAGCAATATTCGCTTTAAACTAAGCAATGGGGATGATTTTACATTTGTGATGGCCAAAGCACACGACAAGCCAGATTTGGATGCTGTATACAAAAACCCTGTAGAGATTTCTATTCCTCAATACAATTATAGGATTGGATTTTATTTAAACGATGATAAAACCAAAGCAATTGAGTTAAATTTCGATCATATAAAGTACGTGGTAACGGACTGGCAAAAAGTACGGGTAAAAGGGCGTATAAATGGAAAACAAGTAGATGGCGACAGCCTATTGAACCCAAATAATTTTGTACATTTAGAACATACCGATGGAGGCAATTTGTTGCATGTAAATTACGTACAACAAAAAACCTTGTACATGAATGCTGCCAAATCTAGGCCACTTGTAAATTTCATTTGGAAATTGGGCGCTGGCATTAATATTCCCAGAACAGATTTTACTTACCGAGGAGATAGATACAACAATGATTTTCATATTGCAGGTTACAATCTCAGTGCAGAAGCTGGTGCAAGGCTATATTTAACGAAGCGGTTTTTTTTAGAAGGAACTGGCAAAACTGGTTATGTGAGGTATATAAACGCTTTGGCAAATACTACTTTGCTAAAGGGTGATCGTGTAACGCATGCATTTGGTTATTTTGAATTTATTGGCTTATTTGGTTACGATATCAAATTTTAATTCCTTTTATATTGAACGCTGGTTCACATACAACGATTGTAAAAGAAACAGCATCCAAGCTTGGTTTCGATTTTTGCGGCATAGCAAATGCTGGTTTTTTAAATGAGGATGCTCGCAGGCTAGAAACCTGGCTGCATAAAGGTATGCATGGCTCCATGGAATACATGCAAAAGCATTTTGATTTGCGTACAGATCCTACAAAACTTGTACCTGGAGCAAAATCTGTTATTACGTTGCTCATCAATTATTACCCTTCACAAATTCAAAACCCCGATTCACC
>JANMGS010000437.1:0-3411 GCA_031374745.1 Ferruginibacter sp.
AGAGTATTTTATTCGCCATTAAAACAGCCGCTATTTTATCTTCAATAATTGTGATACTGTCCAAATATATTGTAGCAAAAGGGTAACCTTCGTTTTCATAAATGCTCATTAATCGCTCTTTAATTATATCTACTTCGGCTATATTTAGTGGTTTGTTTATAAAATCTTTTTCCAAATAACCACTTTTTGCCAATATTGATTTGTCTATGCCATTTGTCCGTAGCTGCATCCAGTTGTATTTCTTACCCATATAAAGCACAATATTCACCCTGCTTTCCAACTGCCATACACTATCTACTGATGCAAGCACGTAGCCCTTTATACCAAGCAGCTTGGGTAATGAATTTATGTAGTTATATAATTGATCTAAGCTGGTAAAAGAAGTTTTTAAGGAAATGGGTAGTGGTTTAATGACACTATCTTTGTGATGTACAATAAGGGTAAAAGGGCTACCAGCAATAGTCCTTTGTTGTGCGATACTGTTTACATGGTAACAGGATAGGAACATTACTAAAACGTAAGATAAAAATATGTTGTAGTTCCTTTTGGTCATTCTTGTAATAAACAATGTTCATTTAAAAAAAGTAAATTTACAATTCTTTGGCGGGTATTTATATTCATATTCCTTTTTGCAAACAAGCTTGTACTTATTGCAATTTTCATTTTTCTGTTTCTTTAGCAAATAAAGAAGCACTAATAGTAGCATTTATGAAAACGAAGGTTACCCTTTTGCTACAATATATTTGGACAGTATCACAATTATTGAAGATAAAATAGCGGCTGTTTTAATGGCGAATAAAATACTCTTATATAGGATTGATAGCATTCAGAATGTTGGTAAACTCAAACTAAACTCAAAATTTTTACAACGGTATATTGGTATTACAAACGGGAGCTCGTATAGTAGAAAAAAGTTGCAGGATGTAGATAGGAAAATGCTCGAACTTCCTTTCGCAGAAACAATACAAGGCTCTTATCTTAATATGCTAGGCTCTGGAGCAACATTAAATCTGAATGTAAACAATAAAAAGAGCAGTGAAGCAAGTGCTATTCTCGGTTTTTTGCCCGATGCAAATAATACGGGTAAGTTTCAATTAACAGGTGATGTGAATTTTGACCTTAAAAATATTTTTGGTTCAGGAGAGGGGCTCTTATTTAAATACCAATCGCTTCAACCTAAATCTCCACGGTTGAATATAGGGTTTGATAAACCTTATATATTTCAATCTCCGTTTGGCCTTAGCTTTTTATTTGAATTGTTTAAAAAGGATTCTAGTTTTTTACAGATAAATGCACAGGCAGGCTTACAATTAAACTTATCTGCTTACCAATCTGGAAAGATATTAATACAACTGCAGACAAATAAGTTATTACAAGGGGGTTTAGATACAATAGCTATCATACAACAAAAAAAACTACCCAATATCATAGATGTAAAATCTACAAACGTTGGATTTGTGTACGAATACCGCAAAACAAATTACCGCTTCAATCCATTGAATGGAAATGAGGTATCGCTAACTTCACTGTTGGGTATAAAAAATATTCAACAAAACAATGAAATCCTTGCCTTAAAAATTGCAGGATTTAATTTTGCAAGTTTATACGATTCTGTAAAACTACGGAGCTACCAGCTACGAATAAAACTAGCCGCAGCTCACTACTTTCAACTTAGCAAGGGAAGTACATTTAAAACAGCCTTTAATTCGGGAATTTATAGCAGCCCAGCCATTTTTAGGAATGAGGTTTTTCAAATTGGAGGTTACAAATTGCTACGTGGGTTTGATGAAGAAAGTATTTATGCCACCCAATATGGGGTGCTTACAGCGGAGTATCGATCATTAATAAGCCTAAATTCCTACTTTTTTGGTTTTATAGATGCAGGTGCTACTAAAACGAAATATCAAAATACGAACGCAAACAATTTTTTTGTGGGTGCTGGTTTAGGGATGGTTTACGAAACAAAAGCAGGATTACTCAATCTTAGCTTGGCATTGGGAAAAAGAGATGATATTCCATTTAGTTTAAAACAAGCAGCTAAAATTCACTTTGGTTATATCAACTATTTTTAAAATTCCTTTTAGCAAATCATACGCTTATTTTTGCATACAAAATATTTCTTAAAAGTGAGATCCTTTTTAATTTTCATTGCTGTTTTTTTAATAATGCCCTTAAATGCACTTACGCAAGTTGTACATACCGCTGTCAATGATTCTATAAAGATTGATACAACGAAAAGCCCAAAGGAATTCATAGACTTATACAAGAACCTATTGGATAGTAACTATCTTTTAAATGTAAAAGGTAAGCCACAAGCTTTTTCTGTATTGATAAAGAAAAATAACCACAAGGAATTATATTTTTATGTAATATGCTTTTTATTTTTATTGTTGGGTATTTTCAAAACATTTTACAGTCGATATTTCAATACATTGTTTAAAGTGTTTTTCAACACTTCTCTTAGACAAAACCAACTTACCGATCAATTGGAGCAAGCAAAGCTGCCTTCACTTATTTTTAATGGTTTTTTTATTGTTACCGGAGGCTTTTACCTCTATTATTTAATTCGGCTATTTTCTTCAATGCCTACTCAATCTAATACATACCTTTTGTTTTTATGTATAGCATCAGTAGGTATATGTTATACTGTAAAATATTTTTCCATTTTGTTTACAGGATGGCTTACGAATAGCAAAGCCGAAGCCAATACATATATTTTTATTATTTTTTTACTCAATAAAGTAATGGGTGTTTTTTTCTTAGCAGTTTTACCACTATTGGCATTTGGTAGTAATAGCGTTGCCTCTTATGCTGCTTTCTTTTCTTTTATTGCTATTTCCCTTGTTTTTATCATTAGGTTTTTTCGGGCTTATTCGCTGTTGCAATCAAGGCTAAAAGTGAGCCGTTTTCACTTTGCAATCTATGTTACTTCATTAGAAATTTTACCATTGGCTATTATTTATAAATTTATTATGCTCTATTTCAATACAAAATCGTAATTTTGCAAACTCATAGGTAAATCAGTATGGTAAAAAACGCAGAGCAGGCTGTTGTTCCAGCACCCAAAAAGGTTAAAAAGATATTGATAGCCCAGTCGCAACCTGAAGGGGCGAAGTCTCCGTACTCCGAAATCGCAAAAAAGTATGATCTTGTTGTAGATTATTACCCTTTTGTAATCATTGAGGGCATTCCAGCCAAAGATTTTAGAAAGCAAAAAATTGATATTGCCGCTTTTACGGCTGTAGTTTTTACTAGTCGTCACGCAATAGACCATTTCTTCCGTATTTGCGAAGAAATGAAAGTTACTGTGTCTCAGGATACAAAGTACTTTTGCATTACTGAAGCAATAGCCCTTTATTTACAAAAGTTTATTTTATATAGAAAGCGCAAAGTATTTTATGGTGCAGATGG
>JANMGS010000477.1:0-8519 GCA_031374745.1 Ferruginibacter sp.
AGGCCAAGTACCATTGATAATGTACAAAGCTTCCGGCTAAACTATTATAAAAACATCATCACCAAACCCAAGGGCTATGTTACCTTAGATATGGGCTATTGGTATAGTAAATATGCTGTTTCCAATACAAGTCCTGCTTCAGTATTTATCAATGATTTTAATAACAATAGCTTTCATTCTTTTACAGCATCTACCAATATTTTTAAGCCCATCAGTGCCAAAAATTTTATCCTTATCAATGCCAGTGTGGAGTTAAACGGAAATGGTAAGTCATTTGAAAAAATAGGCGCAAGAAACATTTTTGCGGGTGGGGCAGCTATATATGGGTGGAAAAAAGGAATTTCAAGCATGGTGGGCGTTGGTGTATTAAGAGCTTACAGATTGGGAAGGGTGATTCATATTCCTGCTTTTTTAATGAATAGAAACTTTAACCCAAAATGGGGTATAGAAATGTTGTTGCCTGCAAGGGCTGTAGTGAGGTATACCCCAAACAAGAAAAATATTTATACTGCAGGATTTGATTTAGAAGGTGGCCAATTTGCATACGCAAGTAATAATGCTGCTTTAAACAATACATTTTTTCAACGAGGAGAAATAAGGCCAAAACTTGGATGGGAAAGAGTATTGGGTAAAAACACAAAATTTACTACCAATGCAGGGGTACGAATAAATGGTAGAATGGATTTTGCGAGCAAGTATGATGGTAAAGATGTAGTGGTTGAAAATGAGCCGGCCACTAACTTTTTTGTAAATATTGGCTTTCACATTTTGAATTTAAAAACAAAGGCAAAAAAGAAATAATTTTTTGATTAGGATTAATATCTACCCTTTTAGTTTCTGTTGCTCAACTCAGATCTTAGTAAGCTACCATTGCTTCTACCCGGTGTCATTTGGTATAGGACTGGGTATTTGATAAATTGAAATACCCATAACCATTTACATTGTGCTGCAACAGAAATCCAGCCAACTATAAATTGGCTTTTGCCCATCTTTTCATATACTATCTTTGCCACAGCTTATCCAAAGGCTATAAGTTACATTTTAATTTATGAATAACATGCGCTATAAAACATTACACTTCGTTCTAGTTTTTTTAATATCTAGTATCTACACAAATGCACAAACCTGTGCATCATTACATACAGGGAAATTTAGGCTTAGGGATAAAGAAAATGTGGTTTCAATAATTACTAGAAATGAAAAGTATCAAACGGAAGTAAATCCTGATTTCAATTTGGTTTTTAGCATAACATGGGTTAATGAGTGCGTTTATGAACTAAGGCCTGTAAAAGTAATCAAGGGGGATGCTTCCCTTTTAGAACAAGGTATTATTGTTACGGTAGAAATAGTAGAAATAAAAAAGCATGGCTATAAAGCCTTTTGTACAACCAATATATCTGAAGAGACAAATACATTTATAATAGAACGCTTAGAATAAAACATAATCAATAATAACAATTTTTTAGTATTGCGGGGAAGATCAGTCCGCCCTTGTTGGTATATATTATTGCTTACTATTGCGCAGTTACAGCATTGTCAACCGCCGTAGTTGGTATGCAATGTAGAAAATCCGTTAACGTCCCAACGACAATTGCGGCGCTCCCAATTTGGTTGTAATATTTATTTAATGCAGCAAGCGGAGAGTTTCAAAGCAGCTCAAGTAACAGCCCTTGTAAAGAAATGTATGCCTATTTGCTTCTGTTGCAACAAAACACCACATCCCCACTCCAATCATCATCGCTCCTATGCCTACAGGACAGGTAAACTGAATACCTAGCCCAGTCAAGCATATACACATCCCTCTATTTGTTTTATACATTTCTTCTATTGATTATACAGCTTAACCAATAACAAGATTGGTTGATATTAAAACAATGACAACAATCAGCATTATATATGCCCACAATTAGCTCCAAAAGTTTGGAAAAAGTGTATTGCATGATGTAACTTTATAATAAAATAGATGGAAATAAATATCAACTGATACACTGATCATGGGATTGCTGGTCAGCGCTTACTGTGCATCTACACCACAGCAAATCCAAAGCAACAATTTCTAACCTTAATAAACTGATATACGCCAATTACGTATAGATTAATTTATTAAGCCAACCTTTAAAATTAGTTTTATGAAAACGAAACTAGTAAAAATGTATTGGCTGATAATATCACTATTGGCCTTAAATGCATGCAAAAAAAGTGAAGATGTTATTATTCCTGTCACTCCGCCCGAGCAAAATAAAATTGCTTTTATTTCGGACAATACAGGAGTAGTATATGCTGCAAATGCAAAAACTGGTATTCCTATTTGGACTTATGCAACAAACGGTGGTTCTACTTTCAGTTCACCAGCAATAAATAAAAACCTAGTCGTTTACGCAGATCCGCAATTGCAAAAGATAACATGCGTCAACGTACAAACAGGTAATTTGGTTTGGAGCAAAACCCAGATGAATATGCCATCTCGCTGCTCACCTATTATTGTAAATGACAAAGTATATATTGGCGGCTATGACAATGTGCTAGGCAAAAATATACTGGTAGGATTAAATCTAACCGATGGAAGCAAGGCTGTAGAAATACCTGTTTACAGCACCATCAATGCAATAAATTATTCTAATGGTTTAATTATTGTAAATACTTGCGGTGGACATTTGTATGGTATTGAAAATTCCGGCAATATTAAATGGGAATATTTGTCTAACAGTTCATGTTATCATGCTAATCCAGCTATTGCCAATAAGATTATCTATATCGTTTCCAGCGGAGCTAAATTATCTGCTGTAAACATAGCTGATGGTTCTGAAGCTTGGAGTACATCTCTTACTGGTTTAACCCACGACGCTAATGTGACTTTTAGTAATGGAATGTTGTTTATGCCTGGCGACTATACAAATAAAATGTTTGCATTTGATGCCAGCAATGGCACACTAAAACATACCTATACACTACCAACAGATCAAAGTGTGAATGGTTACTACCATGCACCTGTAATTACGGATGGATTAATGTATATTTTAACTGATGGAGGTATGTTGCTTGCAATAAATGTAACAGATGAATCTATAAAATGGCAGAAAACATTTAGTTTACCTGCTAATTTTAAAGTTCAGTCATCTTTAACTATTGCCAATGCCGTATTGTATGCGGGAGCAGGTAAAAATTTGTATGCACTCGATTTAAATGGAACCGAGCTATGGCAAATGCCAACTACTGGCGACATTTACAATTCTCCTGTTATTTTATCCGATTATGATAAAGTATACCGCTCAGGTGCTTCTGGTGTGGTTGAGTAACTGCTATTGTGTTAATAATTTTTGCCCCGGTAAAAGCCGGGGCTTTTTTATACTTTTCTCCAATTGATAATTAAATCTTTTGCAAGGCTGACAGGGTAGTGTGATTATTTTAAGAAAAAATAGTGTCAGGTTTAGACATTGATAAAATAAATTTTAACCTCTTTGCATATGACAATAAGTTCGTTTCAATTTCCACCCATGTTGGCATATATTATTGCCTCCCATTCTGCTGTTGCAGCATTTTAAAAACCACCGCTTCTTACCCATTTTTTTCCTCTGCATTACTTTAATCTTTGCACCTGTTTAAATTTTAAATATTGAAAGCAATAACTAAACAAGGTTTACAAGAATCTTATAAAAAATTATTTATATTTACTTTAGTGCAATCATTACCAAAACTTTTACCCATGCCTGCCATAAATACAATCGATGAAGTGTTGGAAGCTTTGGATACCATCATTAAACAATCGGAAGAAAACAATGATACCGCTGGCTACTTTGCAGCATTGTACCGCAAAGTAACACGCAGCGTAAAACAAGGTATTGCAAACAATGAATTTGAGGATGGGCCACGAATGGAAAAATTAGATGTAACTTTTGCCAATAGGTATTTAGAGGCCTACTTTGCTTGGAAACAAAACCAACCCACCACTGCATCATGGAAAAAAGCATTTGACAAAACAACTGATTATTGGCCAATTGTGTTACAGCATTTGTTGCTAGGCATGAATGCACATATTAATCTCGACCTAGGGATAGCAGCGGCAGCAATATCAAAAGCTGAAGATATATACAGCCTTCAAAATGATTTTAATAAAATAAATACCATCTTATCATCGTTGGTTAACGAAGTACAAAACGACCTTGCCAATATTTGGCCAAGGCTGAAATGGATTCTACAGCGCACTGCAAAGGTTGATGATTTTATGATTGACTATAGTATGCAACTAAGCAGAGAGGGCGCTTGGAAATTTGCAGTAAGTATTGCAGATAAACAATTAAATGAATTGGATTCCTTGATTGCTGCAAGAGATATGAAAGTTGCCGAAAAAACCAACATCATTACCCATGATGGTTTTTGGGCAAGCCTAATTTTGGGTATCATACGCTTGGGTGAGCGTGGCACCGTAAAACAAAAAATAGAAAAGTTGAAAGGGTGAGTGAAAAGAAAATAGAAGAACCAACGTTATCATGAGTATTCTTAGCTTTAAAATAAAACTTGTACAAGAAAAACTCCGCATACAAATTTAACTTATTTCTTATTTTACTTAATGATTGCTGTCCTCACCAAACATTGCATTAATAACTATAATTTGATTTCGTTTGGTGGGGACACCACAATTGTTCGGAACGTTTTATTATTCAACTTTTAATCCCGAAGGGATGCAATTAATATAGTAAACACAAAGCGTTTTTAATAAACCCCGAAGGGGTGATATGAGTAATAATATCATCCCTTCGGGATTTCGGCATTCTAACATTGATTGAATTCTATATTAATACCAGCCTTTCAGGCTTAACTTACTATTTTAATGTGGTACTCTCTAGTCTTCCGAACAGTAGTGGTGGGGACACCAACACATAAAGAAAGTAAAACACCTCGCTTGCAATACTTTACAATTTGTATCCATTAATTTATACCTTTGGTTACAAACGATTTTACTATGCAAAGTATAGCAGCATCAGAGCTAATCATTAATAGCCGTGGGGCCATTTATCATTTAGATGTAAGGCCTGAAGAAATAGCCAATACAATAATTGTAGTGGGTGATCCTGATAGGGTAGAAAAAGTAAGCGCTCATTTTGACAAAATAGAGCATTCATTAAAACACAGGGAGTTTATTACCCACACTGGTTATATAGGCAAAAAACATTTGTCTGTAGTGTCAACTGGTATTGGCCCCGATAATATTGATATTGTTTTTAATGAACTAGATGCTTTGGTGAATATAGATTTTAATACAAGGGAAATAAAAGAAAAACTAACTAAACTAAATATCATTAGGTTTGGTACATCTGGTTCTTTGCAGGCAGATATTCCCGTGGATAGTTTTGTAGCTTCTACCCATGGATTGGGTTTGGATAATCTTCTCAATTTTTATAGCTACGAAAAAACCGCTGATGATAAACAAATGGTAGAAGCTTTTATTGCCCAAACAAATTTAGATACTACTATTACCATTCCATACGCTTTTAGTGGTAGCGAAATCTTATTGCAAAAATTTGGAGAAAATTTTCACAAAGGCATTACAGTAACTTGCCCAGGTTTTTTTGGTCCACAAGGAAGGGTGTTGCGTTTGGGTTTGAGTAGTCCTGGCTTGGTAGATAAACTAACTCATTTTAATTTTAATAGTCATCGAATCACTAACTTTGAAATGGAAACATCGGCCATTTATGGATTGGGGAAATTGATGGGACATGAATGCTTAAGCGTAAATGCCATCATAGCAAATAGAGTGGCAAAAGAATTTTCTAAAGACAGCAATGCCGCCGTAGAAAAATTAATCAAACAATCACTAGAGGCTTTAACGGTATAAAAATATATAAATGATTGCAACCAAAACAATACCGGATTTTTCTTTACCACCCCATGTAGATCAAGTGGGCGTTGAAGAGAGAGCCGCTCGATTTACCAAGCGCAGCATAAAAAACGAAACCAAATTAAATGGTTTGTTGCTTGCACTAAATATGATAGACCTTACAACCTTAGAAGGAAAAGATACAGAAGGAAAAGTGAAACAACTTTGTTACAAGGCTATTCATTTGCATGATAGCTACCCTGGTTTGCCCACCGTGGCGGCCATATGTGTGTATCCATCTATGGTAAAAGTTGCCAAAAAAGCATTGGGAGATTCTGGTGTAAAAGTAGCCTCTGTTGCTACTGCTTTCCCTAGCGGACAAGCACCACTCGATATAAAAATAAGAGATACAAAGTATGCTGTACAAAATGGTGCCGATGAAGTGGACATGGTTATCTCTAGGGGTAAATTTTTAGAAGGCGAATACAATTTTGTGTTTGATGAAATAGCTGCCATTAAAGAAGCTTGTGGCGGTGCACGTTTAAAAGTAATTTTAGAAACAGGCGAATTGGTTACTTATGACAAAGTGCGCAAGGCAAGTGATATAGCCATGTATGCAGGTGCCGATTTTATAAAAACATCTACAGGAAAAATTTCTCCTGCGGCTACCATGCCAGTTACGTTGGTTATGCTAGAAGCCATCCGTGATTTTTATTACAAAACCGGAAAGAAAATTGCTATGAAACCTGCAGGGGGTATTTCAAAATCGAAACTGGCATTGCATTATTTGGTTATGTTGAACGAAACCCTTGGCGAAGGCTGGATGAACAATGAATGGTTCAGATTTGGTGCCAGCAGTTTGGCAAATGATATTTTGATGCAATTGATGAAACAACGAACGGGCGTATATCAATCGGCAAATTATTTTTCAATAGATTGATTTCTCACAAATAAATTAAAATTTTATGCAAGTACAAGCACCATTAAGTAATCTTCAAAAGGAATTACTAAAGCTATATACTTCAAATGTATCAGAAACAGATTTACTAACAATAAAACGTTTTCTGGTGAAGTTCTTTGCTGAAAAAGCAATTACGGAAGCTGATAAAATTTGGGACGATAAAGGATACACAAACGAAACAATGAAAAATTGGCTGAACGAAGACAATGTAGACTATGGCAAATAAAATTGTAGTAGATACAAATGCACTTGTATCATCTTTATCCTCCAAATCGGTATTTCACAAATTGATACGTTTGATTTTAAATGAAGATGTAAGTATGTTTGTAACTGATGAAATAATGTTTGAGTATGAAGAAATTCTACACAAAAAATATTCAGTAACAGTTGCGCAAAACTTTTTATCAGCATTAAAAGAAATACCAACTGTTGAATATGTAAATATCTATTTTAAATGGAATTTACTAGCGCAAGATGAGGACGATAATAAATTTGTTGATTGTTACCTAGCTGCAAATGCAGAATACTTAATTACAAATGATACAGGTTACAACATTTTAAAAAGTATAGACTTTCCAAAAGTTAATCTTTTTACTTTGGAAGAATTTTTAAACCTACATTAAAATAAAAAAATATACAATTGGTTATTACTTAACTAGGTGAAAAATAAAACCCATGGCTAAAGCAAAAAACAATACAATAAAATTAAAGTTTGATTCTGCCAGAAATTTGGCTCCGGCATTGGAAAGTAAAAGCGCAGTAAAAATAGATGAGCAGTACGATCTATTTATCAACGGTAAATTTGAAAAGCCGATGAGCAAAAAATATTTTGCAGCCATCAATCCGGCTACAGAAGAAAAACTTTCGATGATAGCAGAAGCCAATACCGCAGATGTAAACAAAGCAGTGAAAGCGGCAAGAACAGCCTATGATAAAACTTGGAAAAAAATGCCTCCTGCAGAAAGGGCCAAATATATTTACCGCATTGCCAGAATGGTACAGGAAAAGGCAAGAGAATTTGCCATAATAGAAACGCTTGATGGAGGAAAACCCATTAGAGAAAGCAGGGATTTTGATGTTCCTACTGCTGCCAATCATTTTTTTTATTATGCTGGATGGGCCGATAAATTGGAATATGCTTTCCCCAATCGTACAGCAGAACCATTGGGTGTAGCAGGCCAAATCATTCCTTGGAATTTCCCGTTGCTCATGGCAGCTTGGAAAATAGCACCAGCACTTGCGTGTGGTAATACGGTTGTTTTAAAACCTGCAGAAAACACTTCGCTCACCGCTTTAAAATTGGCAGAAATAATGCAGGAAGCAGACTTACCGCCCGGTGTTGTAAATATTATAACTGGAGCTGGGGCTACAGGCGCAGCTATTGTAAACCATTCCGATGTAAACAAAATTGCATTCACTGGTTCTACCGATGTTGGAAAAATAATTCAGCGAGCCATAGCAGGTACCAATAAAAAAGCAACACTAGAGCTAGGCGGCAAAGCTGCCAATATTATTTTTGATGATGCACCATTGGATCAAGCGGTAGAAGGTGTTATCAATGGAATATTTTTTAACCAAGGTCATGTATGTTGCGCTGGCTCTAGGCTGTACGTACAGGAGTCTGTTTTTAAAGAAGTGGTACGCAAATTAAAAGACAGGCTAGAAACGTTGATTGTTGGTGATCCAATGGATAAGAATACCGATATTGGTGCCATCAATTCGAAAGCGCAATTGGACATCATT
>JANMGS010000481.1:0-3126 GCA_031374745.1 Ferruginibacter sp.
CACGTCAGCGTGGCATAGGCATCTCCGCGAACACCGGAAGCATTTAAAGTTTGCTTCAGCCCTTGTTGTGATGCAGGGTGCGTATGTAGCCAAGACTACCAACAAGTTTAAAAGACGCTGCTTTCGTTGCTCATTTAGTACTTTAATAAGCGCCCATCGCAGCCACCCGTGAGTCGCCGAAGCATGGGGTTGAGCAGAGAAACTTTATTGGACTTTTATTGTGCAATAAATTGAAGTGGATGGTGCGTGGGGACACGCACCAAGGCGAAGCATTGGGTTTAGCAGAGAAGCTTTATCAAGCATTTATTTCGCTAAACTCTTACCATAGTGCACAAAAAAGCCTCCGGAAAACCGGAGGCCTTTTACTATAAACTTTTAAATTATTAATAATTCCTCAAGGTCATTTCTACCCTCCTGTTCTGTGCTTTACCTGCAGTAGTTTTGTTATCTGCTACGGGTCTGCCCTCTCCATATCCTGCAGAAGTTATACGGCTTTCAGCAATACCCTGTTTTACCAGGTACGCTCTTACTGAAGCAGCTCTCTGTTCAGATAAAGTTTGATTGTAAGCATCATTACCCACAAAATCAGTATGGCCATCTATTTGTAATTTAAAAGAAGCATTGTCTTTTAAAATAGAAACCACATCATTAAGTTTAGGGAAAGATTTAGGAAGCAATGTCGATTTTGCTGTTACAAAGAAAATATTCTGAGCGGCTATTTTAACACGCTTGATTATTTCTGCGGCGATAACAGGGCAACCGAAATTAGAAGCTGGTCCTTTTTCTGTAATACATTTATCTTCGTCATCATTCACACCGTCCCCATCTGTATCTGGTATCGGACAACCTTGGTAACGGGCAATGCCGGCAACGGTTGGACATTTATCCAGTTCATCATTGATACCATCCCCATCGGTATCTGGTATCGGACAACCTTGGTAACGGGCTACACCAAATACATCGGGGCATTTATCATCTATATCTGCAATGCCATCACCATCTCTATCGGGGCAGCCTTGTAAAGATACTGGACCGGCTATGTCCGGGCATCTGTCAACTATATCATTAACACCATCTCCATCTCTGTCCAACACAACAGGTATCGCTGGAGGTGCTGGTGCTGGTAATTTACGGCCTGTTCCGACTTTTAATGCAATACCAGCTCTTATGGTGGTAACGTTCCAGGTTTCTGTGGTACGTGGGTCCTGACCAAAGTAAGGATGGTAAGAAACGAAAGGAGAAACAACAAATTTAGATTTGCTGGCTGATGATCCCATCATGATGTCATACCCCATTCCTACCTGACCCGAGATACGGGCAGTTTGTGTATTGCTAAAATCACCTTCCACATCAGCCACTGGAGTTTGGCTAGGTAAAGCTGGATTAATACCCTGCTTGTAAGTGAAAGATTTTTCATTTGCAATAGCCATACGTGGGCCTACATAAATGTAAAAACCATTTTTGAATGGAGCCAACAATAAGCTAGGCTCTAAAGTAACATAACTCAAATTGGTTTCAAGATCGGCTGGGCAGTTACAGGCTGTAGTTTGCTGGTCAAATTTTCCCTTGCGACTGTCATATCCTCCTTGCAGCATAAAACCCAAAACCGAATTGGCAGGACGGTATTGAATCAATCCGCCTGCATATAAACCAACGCCGTTTCCTTTATGAAAGGTTGCAGGTGATGTAAATTGAGCATTCAGTTGCCTAGTGCTTCCGTCAAAAAAGTTAACGTTGGCAGCACCAACCACTCCAAAATACCATGATGGATTTGAATACTGTTGTGTTTGTGCTTTTGTTTGAATACCTGTGGTTACAAACACACTTACAATAAGTGTTTTTATCAGCAGGCTTTTAATTTTATTTTTAAAATTCATAATAGTTTTTTTTAAGGCTTAGAAATAATGTTTGTGCTGGTCATAACTACTGCTCCGTTACGGGCAAGCATACGTCCAACTGCTGTTGCATGCGAATTCATGGTGATGGATGTTAGTGCCAAGATATTTCCCTGGAAAGAAGTATAGTCTCCAATGGTAGCAGAGCTACCTGTTTGCCAGTAAATATTTTTTGCCTGTGCTCCACCTATAAGAATCACGTTTCCACCTGCACCACCTACTGTGGTAAAGCCAGAAGCTATTTGAAAT
Source organism: Ferruginibacter sp. (assembly GCA_031374745.1). Lineage (GTDB taxonomy): Bacteria > Bacteroidota > Bacteroidia > Chitinophagales > Chitinophagaceae > Ferruginibacter. Next base: position 2,145 of record JANMGS010000481.1, read on the forward strand.
ATCCATACAGCATTTACGTTACCCTGTGCGTCCAATGTAAGATTACCGTTGGCTATAGATAGTGTAGAAGTTGATTTATAAATGCCCGGAGCCAATGTTAAACCTCCTTGGTCACCTGATACACTAACCGGTGCAGGAGATACCGCTGCTTCGGCCATAAGGTATGCATTGGTAAGGTCAGTCTTAGCCTGCAATAACATTGCGGGAACACCTGGAGGTGCAATATCATCAGATGCGTATATTGCTCCATTCACAATAGTGGCTGGAGGAAATCCCGTAACTGAAGAACGAACACCAGGATAAATACCAACGTCTAGGTTATTGATTACACTTGGTCCAGCTTGGTTGCTAACGCCTACTCCTGCTAGGATTCCAAAACGATCTGCTGTTCCTAGAACAACAGGACCAGGTCCCTGTCCTGTACCTGTACTAAAGTTCCATACATAATTAGCAGCCAATGGTGTACCTGCAACATTTCTAGCACCGGTAGTTATGGTAGCTGTATACGTTGTATTGTTCAAAAGTAGAACACTAGGGGTAAAAGATGCTATTGAACCACTATATGTAACCACACCTGTTACGGGTGTTGTACCATTTTTTAAAACAAAGGTTGTAAAATTTATTGTCAACGGATCCATAGGCGTACTGAAAGTAGCAGTAACTACTTTATTTACCGGCACATTAAGCGCATTGTTTGGCGGATCGGTTAAAATAACTGTGGGCGCAATAACAGTCCCGGTTGTAAAAGTCCAGGTATAATTATTTGCCAGTGGAGTACCAGCAACATTTTTTGCTCCGGTTGTTATGGTGGCTGTATAAACTGTGTTGCCCGTAAATGGAACCGCTGCTGTAAATGAAGCTATTGAACCTGTATAGGAAACCGCTCCCAAAACAGTAGTTGTTCCCTGCTTAATGGTAAATGTTGTTGCATTAATCGTTAACGGATCCATAGCCATATTGAAAGTGGCAGTTACAATTTTAT
>JANMGS010000518.1:0-3435 GCA_031374745.1 Ferruginibacter sp.
ACTTGTGGTTGCACTGGAATGGTCGGCTATAAATAAACACAATTTCTTATGACTTCTAACAGAGATTTATTGGTATTGTTTAGGCAACGCTTAATGTCGCAGCAAGATATTGATAGAGAAGTTATGCAATTAAACGAGTTACTTTTTACGACAGAAAGATTGGATAATTTTGTACAGGCGCATGAAATCATAGACCTAAATAGATACAAGATTATTACAAAGCAAGTAGAAATTAAAAAACTGATCCGTCAAAAAAAATTAAACAAGCCCTTTGTTTTTTTTAGCAATAAGAATTAATTAACCTTCTACCTTTTGAAGAGCAAGTGTTAACTTTTCTAGCATTTCATTTATTTCTTCTTTCTTTACGCAGCCAACACTAATTCTATACCAACTACTTTCTGTACCAGCACCAAAACAGTTAAAAGGTACAATGGCAAGTTTGGCTTCATTTAATATATATGCTGTTACATCGGCTTGCGTTTGCAAAATCATACCCCCCACTTTTTTGCCTACTAGGTTAATTTGTACAGTAAGATAAATAGCCGCTTGAGGTGCAATTACATCTACCGCATGGCCAGCATTTTTTAATTGTTCAAATCCATTGTAAATAGCACGCAATCTAAAATCGACTTCCTTTTTAAAATGTGTAAAATAAGTGCCAACCGCTTCTTCTTGCGTTAAAAATTTAGCAACTGCTTTTTGTTCTGCCATAGGTGCCCATGCCCCTACATGACTATTAATGGCCTTCATCTTTGCTATTACTTCTGCTGGTCCCATACTCCAACCTACCCGTACACCTGTAGCTGCAAAAGCTTTGCTTATGCCATCTATAAATATGGTGTAGGCCTTCATTTCTGGCCGTATAGCAACGGGGTTGTAATGCACGGTATCGCCAAATGTAAGGGTCCAATACATTTGATCGTACATTAAATACAATTTCTTTTCGCCAGCGGCACGGCTGGCATTTTCTTCTAAAATTATATCGCATATAGCTTCTAATCCTTCTTTTGTAAATACAGTACCAGTTGGGTTTAGTGGAGAACACAATGCAATGAGCGAGGCACCTTTTACATGGGGGCGTATTTGGTCGGCCGTGGGCATAAAATTATTTTCTTTGCTAGCTTCAATCATGATATGCTCTCCTTCGGTAAAATGAGTATAATGGTTATTGTTCCAACTAGGCACAGGGTAAATAACTTTATCTCCTTTATCTACAATGGCTCTGTACAACGCATAAATGAGAGGCCTTCCACCGGCGCCAATTAAAATTTCGTTTATTCCATAATCCAATCCCTCATTGTTTTTTAAAAAACCTGCAACAGCTTTTCTTAAATCTGCTTCGCCGTCTGCTACTGGATAAGTGGTGTATCCATTTTCGTATGCATTTTTTATTTCTTGTAATAATAAAGCAGGAATAGGAAATTGTGAAGAGTCGAAATCGCCAATGGTATAATTATAAATACTTTCCCCCTTGCTTATCTTGTCCTTAATAATTCCACCCAATTTTACGATTTCAGATCCTATCAATGTTTCAGCAAGTGTACTAAGCTTTATTTTTTCCATGTTTTGATGTTATTATGATGGTGATGTACTATTTGAACAAATATAGTTGTTAAGCATTTTATTTCAAAACTACGTTTAAAAGCAAACTACGTTTTCCAAATCAAGTATTTCTTTTTTTAATGTGAACTAATTGGTATTTAAAATAGTCTTGTATTTAGATTGCAATGGCAAAGCCATTATATAATAAATTGTAATATTAAAACCGTTAAAATGCATTGTAATAAAAGCGTAGCAATACTATTAGTCATTTTCATAATTAATAAAAATGCAGATTGTCAAATAAGGCAAGTAATAGAGACTATTAAACCTTCAAAAGCGTTTGAGGGTACACCCATTTTAAAAAAGAAATCGCAGGTTTTACAAATTGGGGTTGGGGCTCCTAATAATGTTGCATCCTTGCTAAATGTATCTTCTCTTTTAGGAGGTTTTGGCAGTTCTTTTGGGTTATCAAGCTCCACGAATGCTAAAGCAGGGCCATTCTATTTGGATTATGAGTATTTTATAAAAGACAATATTGGCTTAGGTATCGGCTTTTCTTACGCAAGTGCATCAGAAACTACAACCATTCCTTTTAGTACAAAAACGGCAAAAGCAAATCTTGCAGGAGCATCCATTCTTTTATCCACCAGCTATCATTTTTATACAACAGATAAATTAGACTCATACAGCAAAGCTTCAATTGGAGCTACACTTTGGAAAGGCAGCTACATATATGATGATGGAACAGAGGCTGGTTCTCAAGTATTACCTACTCCTATAGCATATAAGGCGCTTGTAGGGTTGCGTTATTTTGTTAGTTCAAATATTGCGCCTTATGGAGAATGTAGTTTTTCTAATCTTAAATTCTCTGCCTGCTTGGGCATAGCAGTCAAATTACAATAGATAAAAAATTAAACAATAATTGGTTATCACCAGTTTAAAGAATAAATTCTTTAAAAACCTATCAATTTAAATAAAAGTAAACAAGGTCGTTAATCCCTTTAAGCAAAATTTCTTTTTTAATGTTAAATGATGAATAATTCTTTTAAAGAGCCCTCTCCTACATTTTATTATAACTTCCTTCAATAGATATTGTTATAACAATTGAACCTCCATTCTTAGTAGCATTCAGAAAAACAACAATTAAAATTTAGCTTTTAAAGGCCTTTAACATTTTTTGGCTTTTTATTTGCTCTGTTCTTCCAAACATATTTTATACTTTTTATCGCTCAAGTCTACATTTTTAATTTATTATTTAATGCATGCTAAGAAACAATTCTAGCCTTCACATCACTAAAAAAAATGTATGAAAAAGTTTAAAATCTCTATCCTATCAATCTCCATTCTGTGCCTTAGTTTTATTGCCATTTTAACTGCTTGCCAAAAACAAGTAGATGCCACTGGCACTGATCAGCAAGCAAGAAATTTATCTGTTTATCTTACAGACGACCCTTGTCAATACGATTCAGTTTTCATTGACATTCGTTTTGTAGAAGTAAAAATGGATACTTCTCGCAAGCAAGATGATGATCATCATGGAGACAACGACGATGATGCAGATGATGACCACCAGCACAACGACGCTTATGGCAAATGGGATACACTTGTCATAAGACCAGGGGTTTACAATATTTTGAAATTAAGAAATGGTATAGATACGTTGCTAGCCACTGGAAATATACCAGCTGGGGCCATTAGGAAAATAAGGATAACATTGGGTACCAATAATTCAGTTGTAAAGAATGGTATTATGTATCCTTTAAACTTGTTGGCTGGACAAACGAATTATGTATATATAAAGATTCATAAAGAATGCGAAGATGAAATTGCTGTTGGACAAAGTGCTATTTGGTTGGATTTTGATGTGTGTGAGTCTATAAAATTTAGAGATGG
>JANMGS010000534.1:0-3217 GCA_031374745.1 Ferruginibacter sp.
GATATTATTTATCACCTCAACTGCCCTGCAGTACCTGGTTTCAATCCCTATGCTAAAGACCCAAAGAAAAAAGGGTATGAATGGCGGGGGTTAAAAGTTTTCAACAGCAACCAAGTATACAGTAATGGCCAGCCTATTGCCATGGTAATAGCCGATACTTTGGAAAGAGCCGTTTATGCAGCATCATTGGTAAAGGCTGAATATGTAAAGGATGAATTTGACACAAATTTTGAAAAATCAAAAACGGATGAAAAGAAATTAAAAAAACCGAGCGAATACAAACGGGGTGATGTAGATGCCTACAAAAAAGGGGAGGTAATTGTGGAAGAAGAATATACCATCCCTATGGAGACACATAACCCTATGGAATTTCATGCAACCATTGCTGTTTGGGATGGGGATGATAAATTGACTGTGTACGATAAATCGCAGGGACCAAAAGGCGTGCAACGAGATTTAGCCCAAAACTTTGGTATTGATGAAAAAAATGTTCGTGTAATTACGGAATATGTAGGCGGTGCATTTGGTAGTGCCTTGCGCAGTTGGCCGCACGTGCCTGCAGCTTGCATTGCAGCAAAAAAATTGAAACGCCCGGTAAAGCTCATCCTTACCCGTGAGCAAATGTTTACGATGGTTGGTTACCGGCCACATGCTTGGCAAAAAATTGGTATCAGTGCCAATAAAGAGGGTAAGCTCACAGGCATTACACACCATGCAGTAAGCAATACATCTACCTACGAAGATTTTGGCGAAGGCATTGTAAATGTTTCGCAGTTTTTATACGCTTGTCCCAATGTAAATACCAACTACAGGTTATTACCACTTGATGTAAATACACCCACTTGGATGCGTGGGCCTGGACCCGCTACTGGCTGTTTTGCGTTGGAATCAGCTTTAGATGAATTGAGTTATAAATTAAAGATTGATCCAATCGAACTGCGGTTGATAAATCATACAGATGTAAATCCTGTAAACAAACTTCCTTGGAGCACCAAGTTCCTCAAAGAATGTTATGCAATGGGTAAAGAAAAAATTGGCTGGCAAAACCGGCCTACTGTTCCAGGAAGTTTAAAAGAAGATGGAATGTTGGTTGGTTATGGTATGGCAGGAGGTGTGTTTGGTGCTGGGCGGGGGCAGGCTTCTGCCAAGGGTATTTTAAAAAACAATGGCACGTTGGTTTTACAAAGCGCAGTGAGTGATATGGGGCCGGGCACATCAACCGCCATGGTAAAGATTGGTGCACAGTTGATGGGCATTCCGCAAAGCAAGGTGATTTTTGAACTGGGTGATACCGACCTACCCAACGGACCAACACAGGGCGGATCTGGCTCTACTGCAGCCATTGGCACAGCCATCACAGTGGTATGTGAGGCTTTAAAACTAAGTTTGAAAGAATTAGCCATTTCAACTGTTGCTGCGTTTGCCAACTTAAAACCCGAAGCATTAAAATACGAGAATGGAATAATCTCCGTTGCTGAAAATGCTTCAGCAAATATTTCTTATACCGATTTACTGGTTCAGGCCAATAAGCCCGAGATAGAAGTGGTAAAAGATTCTGCACGGGCAAGTGCGGAGGCTCAAAAATATGCCATGAATTCATTCTCGGTGCATTTTGTAAAATTGCATGTACACCCTGTGACCGGCGTTATTAAATTAAAACAAATAGTTTCCACAGCCGATGCGGGTAAAATTATTGCAGAAAACACCGCCCGAAGCCAGATGGTTGGTGGAGCCGTTGGCGGTATAGGTATGGCACTTACAGAAGAAGTATTTACAGACAATCGCTACGGCCGTTACACCAACGCCAATTTTGCTGACTACCATGTACCCGTTAATGCAGATACGCCACCAATGGATGTGTTGTTTGTAAACAAGGCTGATACCATTATTAGTCCAACAGGAGCCAAAGGAATTGGCGAAATAGCCCTTGTAGGCGTAGCGCCGGCGATTGCAAATGCAGTGTATAATGCCACAGGTAAAAGAATTAGGCAGTTGCCGATAACGCCGGATAAGTTGATATCTGCAATAATTTGAAGACCATACTATTCATATTTCTTACAATATATATTTCCTCTTGTTCTGACAGACAAGGGGAAAAACCATTTGCAATAACAAAGCCACTTACTGATACTGTTTTAAAACATGACACAGTTTACATAAACAACCAATACAATTGGCAAGAAGGTTTTGGTTTGACACATGACCAAGAAGTAGACAGCATTTGGTTTAAGCCAGTGAAGTTTTATATTGACAATCCAAAATGTTCGCCGATTGCAATAGACTTTTATATGGGAACGTTTCGACCAACCGACAACCGTACCACAGAAGCTTTACTTAAACTTGTAACGACAGACGACAGCAATCTTAGGCCTTTTTATCGTTGGTGTTTAAACAAGACCATACAAATTCAAGACGGCGCTTTAGCAGAATATACAGGAATTCCTGCAAGACAATACGCAGAAAAGTATCCAACTGATTTTTTTGAGTATATGGATATTGACACAACTTTAGAAAAGTACAAAGGCTGGGTTAGTTCAATTTCTTACAGTGGTTATTATGAAAACGAAGACTACAGAGATGCCGCTTCAATCAGAAAACGCATTACTTCAATAATGAAACAGAATTGTAAGAATTGTAGCATTGAATTGCAAAATCGTATTGACAAACTTGGAGAAAAATGCTTTCAGTAGGTTACTGCTACAGGTTAAGTTGGTATTATTGAAAGTGGTAGTAGACGTTATTAAATTCCCCAGCTCTAGCGATACTTAACCGATGAGATACGGTCAAATATTCAACTTTTAAAATTGTGAGTTTAGATTAAAATAGGATCAAAAAAATAAGATAAATCACCATTTTGTCTGAAAATCTTTGCTTCAATAATAAAATCACTCAACCTCTAGGACCAAAACAAAATTGACCCTATAATATTTTTTTGCAATAAAGGAATTAGCTAAAAAGGATACCAGAAATAATTTATACCGCAAAACTAGTTCCACAACCACATGTACTGCTTGCATTTGGGTTTTTAAAAGTAAAGCCACGAGAATTTAATCCACCCTCCCACTCTATTTCCATTCCTACAAGATAAATACTTTGAGAATTGTCTACCAAAAAGTTTACATCGTCTATTTCATACAAGGTATCATTGTCTTTTTTTACATCAAAATCCAGCACATAAGTCATTCCGCTGCATCCTCCACCTTTTACGCCTACTCGT
>JANMGS010000539.1:0-1849 GCA_031374745.1 Ferruginibacter sp.
ATAACGAAAATAGAAGAAGAGAAAGATACTGTTTCGGAAAATATGATTTCAGCTATTTTAGAAAAATATCCACAACATAAAATGGTATTGGTTTTTAAAAGCATTTTTGAAAAAGACGGTAAATTGTCCGCTTTGGAAAAAACAGAGCTAGAGCGGTTTTATAAATTGCTTATAAAAAAATAAGCTGGCTTTTCCTATGTCATCATCAATAGTATACGGCAATGTTGTAGTTGAAGAAATTAAACCTTGTGTACTCAGTGTCCTTGTGGTAATACACTTTTCTTATTTACAATCTTCACAAACGCCCGTTACAACCATTGCCGCCTGTTGTTTCGTAAAGTTTTTTGGCAGCTTTACCTCGGGTACGGTTACATCATCTAAGCAAATAGTTTTATCACAATTGCTACAAATAAAGTGTACATGATCGTCGTGGTGGTGCCCCTGCTCGCAATTGTGTTTGCAAAGTGCATACAAAATAGAGTTATCTGTTGTAGGTATTTGATGTATGATTCCTTTTTCTACAAAAGTTTGTAAGGTGCGATACACCGTTACCCTGTCAAAAGAAGATGCCGTACTTTTTTCAATATCCGCATGTGCCAATGCTCCATCTGAAAGCAAAAAAAGGTCAAGAATTTTTTTTCTACTTTCTGTAATGCTCAGGCCCGATTGTTTTAAAATATCTGGTTGTGTTTTCATAACATACTATGTGGGTGAGTTACTAAAGCCCGTCATAAACCTTGTGTGATCTACCTTTTCTTTTAAAACCCCTATTATATCCCTAATTAATTTTTGAATTTCCTCTTCTTTTAATCCATCATAAATTCCTCGTACACGCCTGTACCTATCGACCAACGCAAAAAACTGTGTGTGTATAAATTGGTTCGCTATGTTTTGAGTGCTATCGGGCTTTTGGTTATCTATGATGTAGCCTATCCTTGCCATTTTGTACAAAGAGTCTTTGTTGCCGGTTACAAAATTCCAATTGTTGTTTGCAAGGTTTTGTGTAATGGGTGCATTGCTAATAGAATAAACACCGTCATCGTTTTTTACCAATAATCCGTTTATCATTTTTTGCTCGTAGGCTTTTAGCAATGGCATACTATCCACCTCTGGCTGGCATGTGTGGGAGATAATCATAAAGTCGGGCCTGTCTTTGTACGCATCATACACACGGCGCATGTTGGCATTCATTTTTGGGCAAATACCTTTACAAGTTGTAAAAAAATATTCTGCCACATACACTTTATCATCTGTTTCTTTTTGCGAAATAATCTTGCCGTCTTGGTTTACAAAACTAAATGCCGGTACTGCAGGGTTTATTACAGACAAAGGCGAAGCATCAAAATCATAATCCTTCATGATGAAGAAATAAAACACAGCCAATAAAATGGCAAAAAACCCTACATAAAACCAACCCTTCTTTTTCATATTATTTGTAGACTTTAGATAATAAACAATTGGTACCAGATGACAGTTTGCGTAATTATCACTTAATTAATACCCCGAAACAACGAAATCACTTACGAAATTTAGACAAAGTTACGTTAGCATTTGCAAACTGGTTTTGTTTTTTGCAACAGCATTGCAAAAAACAGTATCTTTGCCCCGATATGAACATAAAAATGAATTGGGATGGTTTGGGAATTGCCACATCTATAGCATGTGCTATTCATTGTGTGGTGCTCCCGCTTGTACTTACCAGTCTTCCTTTATTTGGTATAAATATTATTCACAATGTTTTTTTTGAATGGGGAATGATATTGCTTGCCTTCTTTGTGGGCGTATATGCATTGGTACATGGCTACAAAACCCACCACAAAAACCCATTGCCCGTTTGGCTTTTTTCTTC
>JANMGS010000575.1:0-6838 GCA_031374745.1 Ferruginibacter sp.
GTTTTGTCTTGATAAAACGCTCCTCCTGAGGAAGAGGATAATGTAGGAAAATCATTTGCTGGCCCCGCTATTAGATTATTTGTATATCCAGCTACATATAAATAATTATTTGCATCTATTCCTATTAATTGAAAATTAAAATTGGGCCTTGTATTGGCTTGTTTTAAACCCCAGTTTATGTCTTTGAAAAACGTTGCTGTTTTAAGTCTTTCATCTTGACTTAATTTTTTAAACTCATCTGTAGTTGGTAGTCCAACAGGAGCGCCTCTAGATCCATCATCTATTCCTAACCAATCTTTTTTACCTTTTGTTTCAGAGAAATATCTATTCTTACCTGTGAGTAATGATTTATATCCTTGCCCTATTGTAAAAGTTGTAAAGCTTTTTGATGATGTTGATTTTGTGGTTTCTTCTATAATGCCCCCTGCAAATTCCCCACTTCTATCTGGTGTTGCGGTTTTATAAATTACTAAGTTATCCAATATTGCAGATGGAAAAATATCAAATGCAAAAGCCTTTCTATCGCTCTCTGTACTTGGTAAAGGTGCGCCATTTATAAATGCAGCATTGTACCTATCATTTAACCCACGTATGATGGCAAATTTATCATCTTGTATGCTTGCACCACTTACTCTCTTTATAACATCGCTCGAACTTCTATCTGGTGTTTTTTTTATACTTTGCTCAGATATTCCATCACTTACACTAGCGCTGTTTTTTTGGGCTATGAGCAACGATTCTACAGTAGCACCAGCAGCTTTTAATCTTTTAGTACCTGTTACTACTACTACATCAGACGCCTTTACATCCAATGAAATACTAATATCCGTATTGTCGTTATCCTTTACAATTATTTCTTCAATAATTTTAGCTTCATAGCCTGCGTAGCTGCACTTTATACTGTATTTTCCTGCTTCTAATTTTGCAAAACTAAAAATGCCATTTTGGTCAGCAGCTTTTGTTTTTGTTTTTTCTATTAGTGTAAGACTAGCTCCTGCTAAAGGTTGCCCCGAACTGGCACTTATTACCTTCCCTGTAATTTTCCCCGCTTGCGCAAATACAATATGAGATATGGCTATTAGTATAATTAAGCAACATGCTTTTTTCATCTTATGGTAATTTCTGCAAAGGAAAATTATTATTACTTAGTGGGGGTTACCAAATGGTTATGGAAATATTAACTCTTTCTGTTGGTAGATCGCTAAAATTTTTATTGAAAACGATAAAATTTTAAAAGCATGTTGTTTTTATGAATGGCTATACCTACTAAATAATAATGGAGATATTGCAAGATGGTAAATCTTCCAGTCCTCTTTGGTTTTTATTTTTAACAAAGGTTATGACGATTGTAAATAGCTACAAATCCAAATAATTATTCTAATCTTTCTGCTGCTATCTTTAGATTGTAGCCATCAAATCAAAGGCCTATTTCTTTACGGGGAAATATTCGTACGCAATTTTATACTCAATATTCTTATAGGATTCCATCATTTCGCCAATGGGCAAATCATATTTTTGCGGCGTAGGTTCGCAAAGTGTAAATAACGTGCCCTTGTATTCTATAGGTTTGCCCACAGGCTTTTGCAATCCAACTGCTATTGTTACATGTGTTGGATACAACAACAGTATCATCGGTAAATCGTACAATTCTTTCACCAAATAATAAAACAGCGCAACCCTATCGTCGCAGTCGCTGTACTTATTCATAAGTGTTTGCTCCGGCGAAAGCCTTTTTTCTACACCAAAATTCTGTTCATCGGTTTCATATAAAAATGCATTTCTGGTAAAGTTCATTAAATAAGCTACACCTGCTTTTTGAGATTTCTTTTTTACTTTATTTTTTAATCTTGGAATAAGGGAATTGTATGTTTTTTTAATAAGTGGAATATTAAAATAGTAATAAAAATATAATTGTGGGTAGTTGTTAAAGAGTATTTCCATTTGCGCATCTATCGCTATTTTAAATGTATTCATCCTGCGATGGTATTTAAAAAATACTTCTCTTTCTTTAATAAATTTTTCTTTGAAGTCTGGTATATTATCAATTTTATATGAAAAGGGTTTTGTCGCATTTTGTACATCAATATTTACCCGTTTTAGTTGATCGACTTTAAAATTAATTTTTTCAAAATCATGTATATTTAAGCATACATATTGTTTTTCATTTATTACATAAAGTGGCAGGTCATAAACATTGTCGTTGCTTTGTACAAATAGCAATAGCTTATTGTTGGTGAATGCTACTTGCGCATTGTAACCGCTTTTGATCAGTAAAAACCATTTGTACAAGGTATAATAGTCGAAGTTATTTTTTTTGGGACAAATGGCTTCCGCTGTTCTTCTTATAAGCTGGTAGTATAGCCAATCGTTTAGTGCAAACTTATTTTTATAGTTTAAAAGGGAATCTATAATAGGTTCAAAATTTTGATTACTTGAATAGGTAAAAAAAGACAGTACTTCCTTTTCATCCCCAATTTTTTGATGCGCCTGAAAAAATTCAACCTTCTCATTAATTACAATTGTGTCGCCAAAATAAATAACATTCAATTTACCCAACAAATTCTGACTAAAACCATTGTTACAATGTAAAATTATCCCTATGGTGATAAATATCGATTTTATAGTTTTCAAATAATAGAATTGATATTAAAGTTAAATACAATTGCTTACACTATGATAAAAGTAAACCATTCAATAATCAAAAAAGGGTAGCCAATGTTGGCTACCCTATCATAATAAATTATTCAAAATCTAAAACTTAGTCCACCCTTTCCACCAGCTACTTTCTGTACCTGCTGGAGCAATGGCACCTCTAAATGCTACTGATGTAAAGAAAGTACCCACCAATTTAGAATCGGTAAAACTAGCTCCTGTATTAATCAATGCATTTCCATTGCTACCTGCAAAAGGGGTAGGGTCTACGGCTGCATAATTATAAGGCTGTATCAGTTTGGCATCGCTCACATTAGTAAGCATTGCATTATTAGATGCTGGGTCAGAAAACCAAGTAAGAATACTCGCATCTGTAGCGCCAGTAGGTGCAGAGCCGCTCACCGTGTATTTTACATTTACCGTATTACCAGCAAGGGTAGTATTTTTTATTCTCAATGAATTATCTGCAATATTTAAATCTGTTGGGGTACCGGTACTTGCATCTATCAATATCCCAATAGGCCATCCTACAATTATAGAATTAAAAATAGAGATGCCAGAATTTCTGCGTATTTGCGCTCCTGCACGAAACAAAGAACTACCTATATTGTTTAACGTAGCCCTTGGTCCGATAGCCGTAATATTGCTAAATACTGCTGCCGTTTTTGGTGTAGCTGTGCTACCACCAGAATTATTATCACTTTCAAATGCTTCAGATGTAGAGATATCTGCAATCAAAGAATCTCTAATGATTAAACCAAATTGCACATTGCCTCTGTAACCATTGTCGGTATCAAAATCATCATCCTGCGTTTTGGTTGCTATCAAATATTTGCAATTTACCGTACCGCCAAACCACTCAAAAGCATCGTCCTTTGCATAAATGGTTTGCACATGGTCAATATTTGTACCACTACCTACTGCTGCAAGTGTAAGGCTGTTTATCTCTTTATCTGGCTGAAATGCATAACCAGCATACTCTATACGCACGTAGCTTAAAGAACCAGAGTTATCTGTATCAATAGCTGTTGGCGCTACAGCATCCCCGCTACCAGCAAGTCCATCACCAAAAGTATTATCCACTCCACCTTCTACTTGAAATAATCCATTGATTGCATTAAAAGTTGTGTTGATACCTGCTTTACCGCAAATGATAATACCTCCCCAGTCGCCACTTTGTGGATTTGGCGAAGCTGATGTAAATACAATTGGCTCAGTGGCCGTACCATTTGCAATTATTTTAGATCCACGAGTAATGATTAAAGCAGCTACATCCGTACCACTAAAAGCTCCTTTTATTACTGTACCGGGTTGTATTGTAAGTGTTTTATTACCCACTATATATACCAAACCCTTTAAGATGTAGGTATTTTCTTTTTTCAATAAGGTATCTGCATTTATGCGACCTTGCAACGTAATCGTTTGTCCACCCGCACTTCCACCACCGCCTTGTGTAATAATTACAATTTCTTTTTCGCCATCTGTTTCAATTTTTCTACAGCTAGTAATTGCTACAGCAGAAATTGCAGTTAATAATAAAATGTACTTTTTCATCTCTATTGATTGTTTTATGTTATAATGAATAATTGAATGTTAAGCTAAAAGTTGTTCCGTTTACCCTTGTAAACCTGTAGGCATCTGTTTTTTTATCGAATTCAAAGTTTCCGTTTAAACTATTGTTTTGATAAAAAACTTGTTTTTGGTTAATGATATCTGATATATTTAATTTTATTTCACCTTTGGTTTTTAAAACCTTTTTAGCTATTTGAAAATCCAATAGTGGTCGAGGCAGCTCCCATATATTTGGAGTGCCTGAAAAAGCTGTAGCACCACCCACTACATAAATTCTTCTCCCTATCATATTAAATAACGCTGTAGCATTTAAACCAATCTTCTCCAAGTCGTATAACAAACCAGCATTTATTACATAGTTGCTTTGCCCTTGTAATGGTCTGTTTAAGTCCAATACCGCATCCTTCACATTGCTTTTTATTAATGATATATTTGATTGGAAAGTAAAATTTTTCAAAGCCTTCACTAGGTCTAGTTTCTTTCTAAACTCTACTTCTACACCGTAAGAATATGCCTCAGTTGGATTTACAAAACTAAATGAACCGCCACCATCTTCATTGTAAAACTGCTCTATCGGGTCTTTAAAATCTTTGTAAAACAAGCCTACTGTAAACACCTCTCCAGCTCTTGGGTATAACTCATAACGCAGATCTGTATTTATAATTTTAGTACGCTTCAATTTCGGATCCCCGTTTACAGATGCATTCAATTCGAAATCGTATAAGCTAAGGCTGGCAAGCTCTCTAAGCTCTGGCCTTATTACTGTTTGTGAACCCGATAAACGTATATTGGTTTTCGTGTTTAATTTATACGTAAGATTTACACCAGGCAAAAAATCTGTTTGGTTTGTATTTAAATGGCGTGAATCATATTTTTTTACACTGCCAATCAATTGATCATAGTTTTCTACCCTAAGCCCCCATACTGCACGAAACTTTTTTCCAAACTGGTTATCTAATTGCAAATACCCCGCATTTAAAATGGTATTGGCCATGTACCTAAAGTTCTTATTTTTTATAGCATCAAATCCAAACAACGATCCTGTACCATTTCCAAAATTTTCTGGCGCAAATATTTTATCTGGCGTAAGCGTTTTTAAAGCAAGGTTATCGGTAGGTAAGAAATTGGCAAACAATTGCGCATCGTATAACCTGTCTTTTATCTGAAACATATAACCGCCTTTCAATGTTTGCTTGTTTCCAAAAGCATTGAATGCGTAGCTCATATCTCCACCACCCGTGTATATATAATCACTTAAGCTTTGAAAAACCCTGCTGCCACTTTGTTGAGATAAAGAGTTTGCTATTACCGCTACATAAGGTACCGCAGGATTTGGATCTAGTTTCCCATAAACCAATCTTCTTTGGTCAGGTATATATCCGTCTAAGATATTAAATGCACCATACCATTTTAGTTTTAGCACTTTTGATAAAGCGTGCTCACCATTTAATTGAGTAGTAAAAAAGATATTTTGTTTAAACGTAAAATCAACCCCTTTTTGTAAAGTATCTGGTCTATTTACATCATATCCCAATCTGTTTAAAACAGAATTATTGTTGTTTACATTTATAAGTACTTTGCCAGAAATTTTATTGAGTGAATTTAATTGCACAGATAAACTTGCCAGCCCACCAACCGTAGTTTCTTGTATATATTTACCATCGTCATAACTACTTGCTATTCCAAAAACACCATTGTTATCAAGGTTGTTGTTTCTATTAAGCAGTTCCAAGTACTTATAATTCTTGTTATAAGAAACCCCTAAAGACCCTCCAATTTTTTTGTCCAAAAATTTACCCGTAAACCCACCATTTATTTGTACAGATGCATTTAATGGCGCCGTTATTTTTAAAGGAGCCCAAGAATTACGCAGGTCTTTACCCACCTGTGTTTTACCTCCCAATACGCCGGTTGTACCAATGGTATCAAAGTTAGATTTGCCTTTATAAGATGCAGGTAAAGCTCTGGTTCCATCATCTATACCTAGCCAATCTGTTTTACCGCCTTGTCCATCTTTGTAAAAATCTTTTCCAGTTGTTTGGGTATTGAAACCTGTACCCAATTGAATGTTAAAAAAGTTTTTGGCAGGAATATCTTTTGTATTTACCTGTATCAATCCACCAGCCCACTCACCTGGGTATTCTGGTACAAATGCCTTGTTGATGATGATATTGTCTATCATTTGAGCAGGTATCAAATCGAAAGAAAATGTTTTTCTATCAGGCTCGGTACTAGTCAATAAAATACCATTAAGCATGGCTTGGTTGTACCTATCTGCCAGCCCTCGTACAATAATAAATCTTCCGTCTTGTATGCTGGTACCTGGTGTACGTTTTAAAATTTCTCCTGTATTTCTATCTGGACTTCTGCGAATGGCTTCAGCAGAAATTACAGAAGCTACCGTATTGGTATTTCTTTGAAAAGTAATGAGCGAAGCAGCTGTTTCCTTACGTGCTGTACTTGTAGACCTAACGACTACCGCCTCTTCTGTTTTTTCTCTTTGGGTAAGTGCTAGGTCTTGTATTGTTATTGTTCCATTCTTTATTTCTATATCATCAATAGGTTGTGTAACCCCGTTGTAAGAAAATACCAACGATATTTTTGAAGCCCCTTC
>JANMGS010000592.1:0-2123 GCA_031374745.1 Ferruginibacter sp.
AGCACACCGTACTCTACGATATCTTTTTCGAGAATACCATGTAGCAACATTTGCCTTATGAGGCTGTTCCATAAATGTGGTTCCTTGTCATTGCCACTGGCAAAAACGGCTAACTCCTCGTGCCTGTACATTTTTACCGCAGGGGTGGCTTTTCCGGTGAGTATCAATAATACATATTCAATGGCAAATTGCTCACCCAATGCATCTATTGTTTTTAGTACACAAACTGCTTCGTCTTTGGCTTCTACTTTTTCTTTTGGTTGAAGGCAGTTGTCACAATGTCCACAGCTGGTAGAGTCGTCATAGCTTTCTCCAAAATAGTATAGCAATGTTTTGCGCCTACATACACTGCTTTCTGCATAGGCTACTGTTTCATTTATGAGCTGAGCGCCTACTTCTCTTTCACTAAGGCTTTTGTCTCTCATCAAATGTTCTAGTTTGCTCACATCTTTATGAGAATAATAAAGCACACATTTTCCTTCCATGCCATCTCTACCGGCACGTCCCGTTTCTTGGTAATAATTTTCGATAGATTTTGGAATATTATAATGAATAACAAACCTTACATCGGGTTTATCTATACCCATACCAAATGCAATAGTAGCCACAATTACATTTACATCTTCATTCAAAAATTGATCTTGCCTATGTGATCGCAATTTAGAATCGAATCCTGCATGATAAGGTACAGCCGATATACCATTGGCATTAAGCATGGCAGCCAATTCCTCTGTTGTTTTTCTATTGAGGGTATAAATGATACCACTCTTATTTTTATGGTTTTGTATAAAACGAACAATACTTTTGTTTGTTTGTTCCAGATTTACTTTTGGTTGTACTTCATAATGAAGATTGTCTCTATTAAAAGAAGAAATAAAAATATTAGGGTCTCTTAAGCCAAGGTTTTTTGCAATATCACTTTGTACTTTGGGTGTAGCTGTAGCTGTAAGGGCGATAATAGGGATGTTGGGATTAATCATTTCTGTCATTTCCTTCAACCTTCTGTATTCGGGCCTAAAATCGTGGCCCCACTCAGAAATACAATGGGCTTCATCTACAGCAAAGAAAGAAATGTCCAAGGTTTTAAAGAATTCTACATTCTCTTCTTTGGTCATTGTTTCTGGTGCTACATACAACATTTTAGTACGTCCACTAGTAAGATCATCTTTTACAATTTTTATTTGGCCTTTGTTGAGGGTGCTATTTAGAAAATGTGCCACATGGTCTTTGCTGCTAAAACCACGCATTAAGTCTACTTGGTTTTTCATAAGTGCAATTAGTGGAGATACTATTAAAGCAACACCTTTGCTCATCATAGCTGGTAATTGGTAGCATAAACTTTTTCCTCCACCAGTAGGCATAATAACAAATGTGTCTTTGCCTGAAAGTAAACTTTTTATGATGTCTTCTTGGGGATATTTAAAAGTATCGAAACCAAAATATTCCTGTAAGTTTTCTTTTAATGATTCAGTGGAAACTGTGTTGTTTTCCTTTGATGGTGAAGCAGAAACTGTTTTAGTTGCTTTTCCTTTTGGTGTTGCCTTTGATTTTGTTGTAGCCATAATATTAATCTAAAAAATGCACCGCCTAAGTTTTATGCATAAATAGGTGCAAGGTTTTTTTGTAGGGGTGCGAAGTTACTCATTAGCGGACTAGTTAAAAAGTAAAAAACCGTTAAAAATTATTGCATTCCCTTCATTTTTCAATTGTTTAAGTTAACAAAAAAAGCTGAAATATTTTCATTCTATTAAAATTTGTTGCAATTATATTTAAGTATGCTTGCACTATGAGCTATTTAAAATAAATTTGCCATCTGTGAAGCATACAAACAACCACCTTATTATAGAAAGTGCAAAGCGCACTATAGAGCTTCAGGCTGTATCTATTCAAAATCTTTTAGCTTATGTAAATGAAGCGCTTATAGCTGCAGTAAATATTATGGCAGCTTGTAAAGGCAGGATTGTAGTAAGTGGTATAGGAAAAAGTGCTATTGTAGCTCAAAAGATGGTGGCAACAATGAATAGCACGGGTACACCGGCCCTATTTATGCATGCTGCAGATGCCATTCATGGTGATTTGGGAATGGTGCAGGAGGATGACATTGTACTTATTATTAGTAAAAG
>JANMGS010000602.1:0-1508 GCA_031374745.1 Ferruginibacter sp.
GCTGATAACAGCACTGCTGCAGGTAGAGCTAAAAATAGAAGAACAGAATTGTCTGTGAGGAATTTCTAAAATTAAATTTATTTTATACTAAAGCCCCGTACTATTAATGTGCGGGGCTTTTTATTAATTATTTATTCTGGATGAAATGTATTCGATTCAATAAAAGGAAGCTTTTAAAATGAATGTTTGCATGATGCAAATTATTTGCTAGGCATAAAATTTAAAATTAGGAAATATTATCATTTCCGTAAAGTTAAACAGGCATTTTTATTTGTATTCATATTCGATACTTCCCATTAACCTTCTTTCGTTTGTGAAACATCTTTCCCTTATTCTCAAACCATTTTCGTAATTGTATTTCCATACATAATAATTGTTACTTCCTTCTTCTACTGTAGTCATTTGGGTAATGAGCCCTGCATTGTTGTATTCAAAAATATAATCTGGTTTTAAGTTTTTACTATATTCTGTAGCTTGTACAATATCTGTAAGCCTTTTTTTTGTATCATAATAGTAATAAAACTTGGTACCATTTTTTGTATCTTTTTCTATGGAAATATTGCCATTTTCATCTGTAGAAAATAATATAGTGGTGCTGTCAGTATGGTTTTTTACTCGAACCATTTTTAAAAGGGCATTGTTTTCGTAAGTGTAAATATGTTCTTCAGATATCGCATTTTCAAAATCATCGTCTTTGGAGCGAATAGAAGATAATATAGAACTTATTCTATTAGCATCATCGTACTTGTATACAATTTCTGAAACAGTTAAAGTAGAACTATCATTGGTTTTGAGTAATTTTCCGCTTTTATCAAAATTTGCGATTAGCAAAGACGATGGTACTAAATTAGCTCTTGTGAACAATTCTGTTTTTTCGTTATTTTTGCTTATTTTTTTTTCGCAAAAAAAGCCTTCACTTTCCTCTCCATTTTCTTCGAAACTTTTTATAGTAATGGTTCTAACTTTGTTTTCTTTATATGCCTTCATATCAGCTAAAAGCTGGTTGTTGCTTATTATATCTTTGTAATAATATTGTGCATTTGCAAATAGGCAAACAAATAAAACCAAAAAGGAAAGAATTGTTTTTTTCAAGGGTTATAATTTTATAAACGTAAAAATACAATGCTTCTAGCTGTTAATTGATAACAAGCGAATAAAGTTTATTATTTTTAACAAAAATACTGAGTGAGCCATCTAAAACAACGTGAAGAAAAAAACTGTCTCAATTGCAATGCCCTCGTAAATGATCGGTATTGCAGTATTTGTGGTCAAGAGAATTTACAACCCCAAGAATCATTGTGGCATCTTATTACTCATTTTTTTAATGATATCACTCATTTCGACGGCAAGTTTTTTAGCTCGGTAAAATATGTGGTTACAAAGCCAGGATTTCTTACATCGGAATATGTAGCAGGTAGAAGAGTCGCTTATTTAAACCCGGTGCGTTTTTATGTTTTTACATCTGCATTGTTTTTCTTTATTAATAAAAAAAGAAAAAATAATAAAGA
>JANMGS010000455.1:0-10523 GCA_031374745.1 Ferruginibacter sp.
CTATCGAAGAAAAAATTTATTTTGAAGAATTAAGGAAAAACAATCCAGAACTTGATCAAGCGGTAGTGGAGCAACTTTTCTTTTTGAATCAATTAGAAAGTTACAGCAATGCCAAGAATTTTAAATCATTATTAGGCGATGTTGAAAGCAAACTCATTGCCGAAAAATTTATTTCTCGTACTACCCCACAAACGCAAGGGAAATTAATACAACTTTGGCATAGATATAAAAAGGACATTGCTGTAGCTGCTTCTATAGCTGGCTTGGTTTCTATTTTTATCACTACTGCGGTATCAACTTTAAGCAAAACCGATAAAAATATCGATAAACTTGTTCAAAAAATTGATGCACAGGCCAACGAAACCCGTGCCATTAAAACAGCGTTGAAAGGACTTCCTATCCCGATTTCTGCACCCGCAAGACCAAAAATAGACGCACGCTTTCGAGCTACAGGTTTTATGATAGATGTAAGCAACAATTATATTGTAACCAATGCACACGTTATTAAAGAAGCAACGCACAATCTTATTGTAGAAAATAGGAAAGGCGATGAATATACTGCAACGGCAGTATATATAAATGCGGAGCAAGACCTTGCCATTATCAGGATAACCGATTCCAGCTTCAAAACCTTACCTTACTTGCCTTACAACATCCGAAAAAGTGCAGCTAATTTGGGTGAATCCATTTTTATGTTAGGCTATCCCAAAGCAGAAATTGTATATGGAGAAGGCTATGTAAGTGCAAAAAACGGGTATGAAATGGATACCACATATTGCCAAATAAGCACTTCGGCCAACGAAGGCAATAGCGGTTCGCCGGTGATTAGTAAAAATGGTGACCTTATTGGAATCATTACCAGCAAAGAAACGAAAGCTACGGGAGTGGTATTTGCGATAAAATCCGCCAATATTTTTAAAGCAATTGGAGAAGTAAAGAAACAAAAAGCAGATGAAAAAATCAGGATAACTGCTGCGCCTTCTCTTAGGGGCTTGGATAGGGAAACGCAAATAAAGAAAATGGAAGATTACGTATTTATGATAAAAGGAAACTAAAAACAATTACCAAAAAAAGCGGTTACAAAATTTGTAGCCGCTTTTTTTATGCTGATTAACGCCACAGTTCTTTTGGGTACTCTCCCCCTTCGATGAGCCCGTACAAACTTTTTCGCACACTGTCCGCATCCTCCTTGTACGTAACGCCGAACCATTGCGCACTGGTACTTATAACATGTATCTTTCCCTCAAATACATCAATAAAATGTTGCGCAACTTTTGGAATATAAAATTCTGCCTTCAAGTTATCCAGATTATCCTTCGGGAAATCTTTGAATAAAATGGATGTAAGGTTAAAAATAGAAGGATGAAAACACCAAAAATTCATCGATACATTTTGATCTTCCGCTAATGCAGTAATTTGATTGTTTTCTTCAAAAACGATTTCCCCATCTTTTCTATAAATTTTTACCCTTTCATTAATAGCTGTCAGCAGATTGTTTTCATCTACCTCACACACCCCACGAGAAACAATACCGTGTTCGCTGAGGGTATTAGCAAGTATATAACCTATTATAGCAGCTTCTTTTTGATTGCATTGATTTAACAGAAAATCTGCTGCCTTTTTAAAAGCATCAAAACCATAAAAATCATCGGCATTTATTACTGCAAAAGGCTCTTTTACAACATCCTTTGCACACAACATGGCATGCCCTGTACCCCAAGGCTTTGTCCTGTCACTTGGTAAATATGCTTTATCTACAAATGAATCCAATTCTTGGTAAACATAATCTATAGCTATTTTTCCCAATAATTTGGGTTCTATTGCCTGTTTAAAATTTTCTGCAAAATCTTTTCTAATGATAAAAACAACTTTGCCAAACCCTGCTCTTATTGCATCAAAGATGGAATAATCCATAATGGTTTCTCCACCCGGGCCAAAGCCTTCCGTTTGTTTCATACTACCATAACGACTTGCCATTCCCGCCGCTAATATTAAAAGTGTTGGTTTCATATTATTATTATAAATGTAAAAGGAATGTGTATCGTTTATCAACTTTTGTTCAATATAAATACTATGTTGTATTTCTTAATAAAAATTGAATTTAATTTGCAAACAAAAATAGCCGAAATCATCCAATAAAATGCATTCAAATAATTAGGCAATATTACTTTACATGTACCTACCCTTCTCAAATATTAGCTTTGATGAACTGAAAAGTGATTTACTATCGGAGAAGGGTATACGTTTGTCAGTAATGAGGCTAGATAAAATCCACCCAACAGTTTCTGGAAACAAATTGTTTAAGCTTCATTTCTATGTAGAAGCCTGTTTGGCTTCAAAGCATAAAACAATGCTAACATTTGGGGGAGCCTATTCAAATCATCTAGCAGCTACTGCATTTCTTTGCAAAGAAAAAGGGATAAAAAGTATCGGAATTGTGCGTGGAGAAAAACCCGCCATACTTTCGCATACACTTACACGATGTAAAAACGATGGCATGATCTTGCATTTTGTAAGCCGGAATGATTATCAAAATATTGAAACAAATGATTTAAAGGAGCAGCTAAAAACAACCTACGGAGCGTTCACTTATGTTCCAGAGGGAGGTTTTGGAAATATGGGCGCTAAGGGTGCAGCACTTATCATGAATCTTCTAAACGATGAATCTACAACGCATATTTGTACCTGTGTAGGCACTGCTACTACCCTTGCTGGATTGACATTAAACTGTAGGGAAGAACTAAACGTCATAGCTGTTCCAGTCATTAAAAATATGACTGATATTGAAAATAGAATAATGCAGATGACCAACAATGAAAACAGAAAAAAAATCACTATTTTTAATGAATACCATTTTGGTGGATATGCAAAATATAACAATGAGCTTATTTCATTTATGAATAAATTTTATAATCAATTTAATATCCCGACTGATTTTGTCTATACAGCTAAAATGATGTATGCCATTTTTGATAAAATTGAAAAAGATGCATTTCATTATGGGAGCACTATTGTTTGCCTACACACGGGTGGCTTGCAAGGAAATGATTCTCTTGCCAAAGGCACTTTAATTTTTTAAATAGATTAACAGGGAAAATTTTTAAGAATTTATTGATAAATAATTTTTGCATTTATATTTGTACGACATCCAATGTGATTATGGTAAAACGAATTGTAATTTTCATACTCTGTTTTGTGGCAATAAATGATGTGATTGCCCAACAGCAACCACTACCAGTAATTGCAGCAAAAAATATTGGCAATAAAATTATTATTAGCTGGGTCAATGAATTTACCAAACCAATTACAACATTAAATATTCAAAGATCTTTCGATAGTCTTAAGAATTACAAAACAATAGGAAGTGTGCTTAGCCCTCAAAGCACAGAAAACGGCTATGCAGATGTGAACCCACCATATAACAGAATGTACTACAGGGTTTTTATAGCATTTGAAGGTGGCAGTTATATGTACTCCGATATACGAAGACCTTCTAAAGATACAAGCAAAAATGTGATAGCAACAGAAGAAAAATTTCCATGGCTGGTGGTAGATACTACTATAATAATGCCCAGTAAAAATAATATAACTTATCCTAGTTCAACCATTTTTACAGCAAAAGACAATAATGTAATTATCCATTTACAAGATGCAGCTACCAAGCATTACAGTGTAAAGTTTTATGATGAAGCAGAAAAGTTTCTATTCGAATTAAAAAAAATTAAAGAAGATTATCTTATCATAGAAAAAGTAAATTTCATACGTTTTGGTTGGTTTCGCTTCGAACTATTTGAAAATGGAGAGCTAATAGAGGACAATAAGTTTCAAATTATTAAGGACCCCAAAAAGCTATAACCCTGCAATGGATTCAGTAGCATATTCGAGTTCAAATACTTTTTTAAAATTTTCCTTTATTCGTTCTTTTACTTCCTCATAATTTACTGTAAAACCAAGCTCTTTTTCAATAGAAGTTACCTGCTTGTTTACTATACCACAAGGAATAATATTGTTGAAATAACTTAAATCTGTGTGCACGTTTAAAGCAAAACCATGCATGGTAATCCATCTACTGCAACGCACACCTATTGCGCATATTTTCCTTTCTTTCCCTTTAATTCCTGGTGCAATCCATACGCCTGTTTCACCTGCACTCCGCTCTCCTATTATGCCATATTGTGCAATAGTCAAAATAATAACTTCTTCTAGGTTGCGAAGGTATTTACCAATATCTGTATAAATCTTTTCTAAATCTAAAATGGGGTACCCTACAATTTGCTGCAGTCCATGAAAAGTTATATCGCCGCCTCTGTTTGTTTTAAAAAAAGCGATATTGTTCTTCTCCAATTCCTCTTCAGACATTAAAACATTTTTTATATCTCCACTTTTACCGAGCGTGTAAACAGGTGTATGTTCGCAAAGCAAAAAATAATGCGTGGTAGTCAATTTATCTATTAAAAGCGGTTCATTGCGAATAGCCGTTTTTATTGCAACATTTTCTTGCAGCAATTTTTCCTGAAAATCCCAAGCAGATTTATAATCGATAAGGCCAAGGTCTTTAAAAATGACTAACTGCATAGTACTTTTCCAATTTAATTTGTACAAAGATACTTACGATTAGATGTGTAATTACAAACTCAATAATCAGTCAAAGTTTTAATTTAAAAGAAAATATTGCAATAAAATACATTTTTTCTAAGCTAAGTTTATTTTATTTACATATTTTTATTTTATGAAAGCCAATGCTGTATTAGGTTGTAGACATTTGTAATTTATTATAAAAAAAACTTTTCAAAATAATTTGACACTATAGCTTTTTGCCCTATTTTTGCACTCCCAACGAAAGAAGGGAATGGAAGAATTGGTAGCTCAGTTGGTAGAGCAATACACTTTTAATGTATGGGCCCTGGGTTCGAGTCCCAGCCAGTTCACTTGAGGAGTTCAGATGCTGAACTCCTTTTTTTATGCTTAAAATTTTTTGTATGAACGAATTCTTTAAAGGTAAAACGATAGCCGTTACAGGAGGAAGTGATGGTATTGGAAAAGCATTGGTAGAAATCCTTTTAGCAGCAGGTGCCAATGTATCTACTTGTGGGAGAAGCGAAGCTAAATTGGCCGAACTAAAAAAAGAAAATACGCAGCAGCCACTTTTGTGTATTCCTGTAGATGTAAGCGCATACGAAGATTGCAAAAGATTTATAGAAAATACCATTTCACAATTTGGCGGAATAGATATTTTAATAAACAACGCAGGTATTTCCATGCACGCAGAATTGAAAGATGCGGAAATAGATGTTTTTAAGAAAGTAATGGATATTAATTATTTTGGAACGGTATATTGTACAAAACTAGCTCTAGAAAGCATCATAGCCAGAAAAGGTACGATTGTAGGCGTTTCTTCCATAGCAGGTTATAGAGGACTGCCTGGCCGAAGCGGTTACAGCGCCAGTAAATTTGCAGTAAACGGATGGCTAGAAGCCATACGAACAGAATTATTAGATGATGATGTAAATGTAATGTGGGTATGCCCAGGCTTTACAAAGAGTAATATAAGAAATGCAGCATTGGATGAAAAAGGCAATGCACAAGGAGAAAGCCCGTTAGATGAAAGCAAATTGATGACCAGTGAAGCATGTGCACAACATATATTGAACGCTATTGTAAAAAGAAAGCGTACTTTGGTACTTACATTTAAAGGCAAACAAACTGTTTTTTTAAATAAATTTTTCCCTTCGCTTACTGATAAACTCACCCGCAATTTTTTTTATATAAAAGGGAAGCTTGTAAAATAGAATAATACCTACGACTGAATTATATTGCATAAAATTATAAATGCCCACATGCCATTACTTACCCTCACAAGCGATATAGGTGTACAGGATTTTATGCCTGCAGCCATCAAAGGGCAAATAATGCAGATAGATGCTTCTTTTAATATCATAGATGTAACACATTTGCTCTCTCCGTTTAATTATCCTCAAGCAGCATATGTAGTAAGAAATGCCATAAAGAATTTTCCTGCAGGCACTTTTCATTTGATCATGATCAATTTATTTGATGAAAAATCGGATCACCTTTTACTAATAGAACACAACGGTCATTATATTGGCTGTGCAGACAATGGCCTTATCACCATGATCTTGGAAGAAATTCCGCAAAAAATAACAGCCATTCCGCTCGAAAAAAATGTTTCAATAAGCGCCCTGTATTGTGCAAATGTGTTTGCAAAAGCTTTCAGCAAATTAGCCAATGGCACCCCTTTTACCGACATTGGGAACAATGATATTTCAATAAAAGTAAAAAATCCATTAAAACCCATGCTAGGTAATAATTGGATAGAAGGACAAATCATTTTTATTGACAATTTTGAAAATGTGGTGGTTAATATTAGTAAAGATGAATTTGAAGAACAACGCAAGGGTAGAAAATTCTCCATTGTATTTAAAAGGGATGAAAGCATAGAAAAAATAAGCGAAACATATGCCGATGTACCAGAGGGCGAAAAAGTTGCCATATTTAATTCGGCAGGGTATTTAGAAATAGCCATTAATAAAGGAAATGCAGCCGGGCTTTTTGGGTTACAAAGTTTTGCAGAAAAGCAGCAACAAGTGCTACAAGTGCAGTTTT
This sequence comes from Ferruginibacter sp., assembly GCA_031374745.1. Lineage (GTDB taxonomy): Bacteria > Bacteroidota > Bacteroidia > Chitinophagales > Chitinophagaceae > Ferruginibacter. Next base: position 6,625 of record JANMGS010000455.1, read on the forward strand.
CCAACAACCATATTTTTTACCAAACGGTAAAAGTATTTTTTCAATAGTTTATTTATACTTACTAAGCTAAACATTGCTTTTACGTAAAAGAGAAAATTTTAAAATATCAACAATTCCCAAGTAAATACGCATAATTTTGCAAAAAACAACCACACAATCATGAAAAAATTATTATTCGCAGGTGCAATGATATTGGCCGCAACTATTACAAATGCGCAGATAAAAATGCCTGCGCCTTCATCTACCCAAACAATAAAACAAGATTTTGGCTTGGGTGTTATAGAACTTACCTACAGCCGCCCATCGGTAAAAGGTAGAAAAATATTTGGCGGGCACGAACCTTTCGATTCTTTGTGGCGCACGGGTGCAAATGCTGCTACGCGCATAAAGTTTACAGACCAAGTAGAAATAGGTGGAAAAAAACTTGATACTGGCAGTTATGTTATCTATACCATTCCAGGTAAAGAAATGTGGGAAGTTATTTTAAACAAAGGCCTTACAAATTGGGGAACAGATGGCTACAAAGCAACAGAAGATGTTGTAAGATTTAAAATAGCTCCAATGAAAATGAAAACATTGGTAGAAACCATGGCAATGCAATTTGCAAATGTAAAACCAGAGAGTTGTGAGTTGCACATCATGTGGGAAAAAACTGCTATTGCCATTCCTATTACCACCAACATAAAAGATCGTATGCGTGCCTCTATTGAAAAAGCAATGATGGGAGAAAAAAAACCATACTGGAATGCAGCACAATTCTACAAAGAATACGACAAGAATAATGACAAAGCTTTGGAAGCCATAAAAGGAGCAGTAGCTGATAATCCAACCGCATTTTGGATGTGGATATACAAAGCAAAAATAGAAAAAGAAATGGGCGATAAAGCAGCAGCAATAGCCAGTTCACAAAAATCATTGGAACTAGCACGTGCAGCAAAAAATCCCACTTACATAAAGGATAATGAAGATCTATTGAAATCCTTAAAATAAATAACAACCAACATTTACCAAGCCACTTTTTTAGGAAGTGGCTTTTTTATTGCCTAAAATAAATTGAATTAAAATACTAAGCCCTACTACCAAGATGGCTCCTATTACATTCAACCATAAAAAAGATATAATATCTAATTTGTAAATGATGATAATGGCAATCTGCGAAATGATTGCTGCAGAAAAGACAGCATTGGCCAATACCCTTTTTATCCAAAACGCTACCAGGAAAACACCCAATATCACACCATAAAATATAGAGCCCAGTATGTTTACCGCCTCTATTAAACTATTACCAATATTTTGTGCAAACATGGCAATGACGATACAAAATACTCCCCACCCAAATGTATACCACTGAGATGTTTTAAAATCTTGCAAATCCGTTTCGTTCTTTTGAATAAACTTTTTATGAAAATCTATCATGGAGCATGCAGCCAAGGCATTCAACGCTCCAGCAATGCTTCCCCAGGCACTCAAAAATATTACGGCAAACAACAATCCTATTAACCCGATAGGCAAATTATCTTTTACAAAACGAAGGAATATGAAATTGGTGTCATTGGCATCATCGCCAGGCAGCGCTTTTTTTAATACTGCTTTATATTCGTTTCTATATTTTGTTGCATCCAATACATTTTTGGTAGAAATAGCTGCATTAAAGTTTTTTTCTATGGCCACAAGGGAATCTCCATACATTGTTTTGGAAGCGGCGGCTATTTTAGTGTCATCAAAATACACAGGCGCTTTATTGTACAAATAAAAAGTAAAAATGAGTATACCTAATAGCAAAATGAAAAATTGCATGGGCACCTTTACCAAACCGTTCATGAGTAACCCTTTTCTGCTCTCTTGTATATTTTTTCCGGTAAGGTATTTTCCTACCTGGCTATGGTCTGTTCCAAAATAACTAAGTGCCAGAAAAAAGCCACCAATCAATCCGCTCCAGATATTGTATTTATCTTTCCAATCAAATCCATTTGCTGTATAGCCAGTAGTTATTACATTCATCTTACCATACGATGCCGCTTCTTTTACCGCTTCTTTAAACCCCATGTGCATGGGCAACATGCGTACAGCTATATACCCAATTACAAAAAGCGACACAAATACGATGATCATTTGCAACTTTTGTGTATGTGCTACTGCCCTAGAGCCACCACTCATCGTATACACAATAAGCAAGCCGCCCATGAGTATATTGGTGTAATAAATATTCCAACCCATAATGGAGCAAAGAATAAGCGAAGGCGCATATATACTCACACCCGTACTTAGCCCACGAGATAATAAAAATAAAAAAGAGGTAAATGTTCTTGTTTTTACATCAAACCTTTGTTCTAAAAATTCGTATGCGGTAAAAACTTTTAATTTGCTGTACACTGGTACAAAAAAAACGGCAATTACAATCATGGCAAATGGAAGCCCAAAATAATATTGCACAAAGCGCATCCCATCTGTATATGCTTGCCCGGGGCCGGTAAGGTATGTAATGGCGCTGGCCTGTGTGCCCATGATGCTGAGCAATACCAAATACCACGGCATGCTTCTATTGCTCAAAAAATAACCTTCCAAGTTTTTGCTGGAGCGGCTCTTATACATGCCATACAGCACAATAGAAAGCAACACAACTATTAATATTATCCAATCGATACTACTCATTATTTCTTAAATCTTTTTTAACTCCCTTTTAATAAAATTTTCTAATTGCCTTTTGGTAGGCAATTCAACAGCATATTTAGATACAAACATCTTTTCACTTAAACCATCCAAAGTAAATTCTACCAATGCTTTGTTTTTATCTGTTACCAATAAAATTCCAATAGCAGGGTTATCTCCTTTTTGTTTTACTTCTTTATTAAAATATTTTATATAATTTTTCAATTGTGTAGCATGGGCTGCATTAAATTTATCTACTTTCAATTCTACCAACACATGGCATTTTAATATGCGATGATAAAAAACCATATCAATAAAAAAATATTCATCGCCAATTAATATTCTTTTTTGCCTTGCTTCAAAACAAAAACCATTTCCTAATTCCAGTATAAATTTTTCTAAATGATTAAGCAAAGCAGTTTCTAATTTCGATTCGTCTACCACTTCTGTATTGGGCAATTCCAAAAAATTAAAGAAATAAAAATCTTTTACGGCATCGGCTGGTTTTGTAGGTTTTATTTTATTGGTTATTGCTTGAAGCGATAATTTTTTATTCTTAGATAACCCTGTTCTTTCATAAGATAATGTGTTTATACTATCCCGTAATTCTCTTACTGACAATGCTGTTTTACAAACCAACAATTCGTAGTACGTTCTCTTATAAATATCACCAATTTTTATAAGTTCAGAAAAATGAGAATACGATGTTGTAGAAAATAATTGGTTGTAATGCTTTGTAAAAAGTGTGATATCAAAACCATTCGATTCCTCCAAAACCCTTGCTGGCATTGACTCGAATTCTTGGGACACTGTCCCAAGAATTGATGCATCTAACTGCGGAATTACAGATTCTTGGGACACTGTCCCAAGAATTGAAGGATACGTAAAATAGAATTGCCTGCACCTCGAAAGCTCCGGAGTCGTTAAACCTTTAAGGCTTGTTTTACTAAACTTTATCGCTAATTTTTCTAATAGTTTATTTCCATATTTTGCTCTATCCTCTCCTTTTTGTTGGTACTTTACTAAATACAAACCTATTACCCAATTACGAAAAGTAATATGCCTGTTTACTGCATTTACAGCATTTGTTTGTAAAGCTTCATGAATAGATTCTATTTGTATAGCAAGCGTTTTAAAATTCATACAGCATAATTTACATTGTATAAAAATATGGACATTAGATTATTTTTGGGGTTTATTGGCAATCAAATTTGCAAAAAACCTATACGCACCTGGCACACCCGCAGGCA
>JANMGS010000627.1:0-7976 GCA_031374745.1 Ferruginibacter sp.
GTAGAATACGAAACTGCTAGTCGTCACTATGCTCACGTAGATTGTCCAGGTCACGCCGATTATGTAAAGAACATGATTACAGGTGCTGCTCAAATGGATGGCGCAATATTAGTAGTTGCTGCTACAGATGGTCCAATGCCACAAACGAAAGAGCATATCTTGCTTGCTCGCCAGGTAGGTGTACCTAAATTGGTAGTATTTATGAACAAAGTTGATTTGGTAGACGATCCAGAATTACTTGAATTGGTAGAAATGGAAGTTCGTGAATTGCTTACTTCATATGGTTTTGATGGGGATAACACACCAATCATTCAAGGTTCTGCAACTGGCGCTCTTGCTGGTGATGCAAATTGGATGGCAAAAATCAATGAATTGATGGATGCTGTAGATACTTATATCCCAGTTCCTCCACGTTTGGTTGACTTGCCTTTCTTGATGAGTGTAGAGGATGTATTCTCTATAACTGGTCGTGGAACAGTAGCAACTGGTCGTATAGAAAGAGGCCGTATTAAAGTAGGTGAGCCAATGGAAATCGTTGGATTAATGGAAAAACCATTGTCATCAACTTGTACAGGTGTTGAGATGTTTAAAAAATTATTGGACGAAGGAGAAGCTGGAGATAACGCAGGTCTTTTGTTACGTGGTATTGAGAAAACTCAAATACGTCGTGGTATGGTTCTTTGCAAACCAGGTTCTATTACGCCGCATACAGAATTTAAAGGTGAAGTATATGTTCTTAGCAAAGAAGAAGGTGGACGTCATACTCCATTCTTTAACAAATACCGCCCTCAGTTTTATTTCCGTACTACAGACGTAACTGGAGAAGTAACTTTGAACGAAGGAACTGAAATGATTATGCCTGGTGATAATACCAACTTTACGGTTAAACTTATCCAACCTATTGCAATGGAGAAAGGTCTTAAGTTTGCGATACGTGAAGGTGGTCGTACTGTAGGTGCTGGTCAGGTTACTGAAATCATCAAATAAAAAATATCCTTAATCCTCTAAAGGGGGTTTTTTGTGGAAATTTTTACATATCTTTACAAAGTACTTAGGCGAAAAGCTTAGGTACTTTGTTTTTTAAAAAGGACTCCTAAATATCCAAAGGAAATGTAGGAACTATGATTTAAAATAGATATTTAAACGTTGGTCTTTAAAATATTGAAGTCTTTAAAATTCCATATTGGTGGGATGATAAAGATTTTTCTGCGGGCATGGTGCAACGGCTAGCATACGGGTCTCCAACACCCTTGATCTGGGTTCGAATCCTAGTGCCCGTGCAAAGAAATTTAGCCAATGAGAAAATATGCAAATGTGCAAATATCTCTTATTGGCTAGTTATTCTTTTATTTGAATATATGCACTTTTGCATATTTGTACATTATTTACTTGCATATTTGCATAGCTGCACATCTGCACATTTTTTTTATTATGAACAAATTCACTGTGTTTTTAAAAGAATCTTACTCCGAATTAACGGAGAAGGTTAGTTGGCCAAAATGGGAGCAACTTACTCAATCTACTATGATCGTGTTAGGGGCTACTGTATTTATTACATTTATTGTAGGTGTAATGGATTTTATAGCAAATGGTTCAATGAAATTTATTTACTCTCTATTTAAGTAATCATGGAAGAAATAATAACTGCGGCAGTTGCTTCTGAAAAACCAGCCAAGGACAACAAATGGTATGTTCTTCGTGTGGTAAGTGGCAAAGAGCGTAAAATTAAAGAGTATCTTGATAAAGATATTGTGCGCAATGGTTGGGATAAAATCATCTCTCAAATATTTTTACCGGTAGAGAAAGTTTACAAAGTATTGAATGGTAAAAAAGTAATGCGGGAACGAAATTTCTATCCTGGTTATATAATGATGGAGGTAGCAGATGGTAAACTTACAGATGACATTATACAACATGTAAGCGGTATCAGCAATGTGATGCACTTTTTAACAGACGGAAAAGGTTCTAAAGGAAATATCATTTCACTTAGAAAAGCAGAGGTAAACAAGATGCTCGGTAGGGTAGATGAAATGACGGATGCAGGTGGTGTAACGATGAGCGAACCATTTATCATTGGTGAAACGATTAAGATTATTGATGGGCCGTTCAACGACTTTAACGGCGTTATAGAAGAAGTAAACGACGAGAAGAAAAAATTGAAAGTACAAGTAAAAATATTTGGCCGTGCAACTCCGGTGGAACTTAGTTATATGCAGGTGGAAAAAATTGCTTAAGCTTAATAATAGATTCAAAATAAAAAAACCGCATTTTTTGCGGTTTTTTTATTAAAACTTCATTTCGGTTTTTTATAATTGACCATAATTATTGTACTTTCTTCTTATTTTTTTTGCAAAATAGTTTTTATAAAAAAAGCCCCGAATCACTTCGAGGCTTTCAATCTAATATCTAAAATCCATTACACATCCGTAGCTTCTCCATAAGCCACTGCCACAGCTTCCTTTAAGCCTTCGCTCATGGTAGGGTGTGGATGTACCGCATGTAATAATTCGTGTGCGGTTGTTTCTAGCTTACGAGCCACCACAGCTTCTGCAATAAGTTCTGTAACGCCAGCACCTATCATATGGCAGCCAAGAAACTCACCATATTTTGCATCAAAAATTACTTTTATAAAACCTTCTGTTGCACCACCAGCAGTAGCTTTACCACTTGCAACAAATGGAAACTTACCTACTTTTACTTCAAAGCCTGCATCTTTTGCTGCTTTTTCGGTATAACCAACTGAAGCAATTTCTGGTGAGCAATAAGTACATCCTGGAATATTGTTGTAATCCATAGGTGTTACTTTATGCCCTGCAATGTGCTCGGCTGCATTGATTCCTTCTTTACCAGCCACATGTGCAAGCGCTTGTCCTGGTGTACAATCGCCTATTGCGTATAGGCTAGCTATATTTGTTTGCCCATAAGCATCTACTATAATTTTACCTTTCTCTGTTTTTACGCCAAGCGCCTCCAATCCTATATTTTCAATATTGGCCACTACACCTACTGCACTTAATAAAATATCGGCTTCTAAGGTTATTTCTCCATTGGGAGTTTTTACGGTAGCTTTTACACCGGCACCACTTGTATCTACTTTTAGTACTTCGCTATTGGTCATTATTTCAATACCCTGCTTTTTGAATTGTTTTTCCAATTCTTTGCTAATATCCTCATCCTCTACTGGTACAATTCTTGGCATAAATTCTACGATGGTTACTTTGGTTTGCATGCTATTATAAAAGTATGCAAACTCACTTCCTATAGCTCCACTACCACATACAATCATGCTCTTTGGTTGCGTAGGCAATACCATTGCTTTGCGGTATTCTACAATTTTTTCTCCATCAATTGGTAGCGAAGGTAATTCCCTTGCACGGCCACCGGTTGCAATAATAATATTGGTAGCATCTAGTATTTGTTTGCTGCCATCTGCTGCCGTAACTTCTAGTTTGTTGGCAGACAACAATGTACCGTTACCCATTATTACATCTATCTTATTTTTCTTCATTAAAAAAGCAATGCCCTTGCTCATCTTATCTGCTACGCCACGGCTGCGTTTAATAACTGCCTCAAATTCATGCATGGGGTTTTCTACTTTTATACCATAATCTGCAGCATGCTTTGCATATTCATATACTTGTGCACTTTTTAGCAATGCCTTTGTAGGAATGCAACCCCAATTAAGACAAATACCTCCAAGGCTTTCACGTTCTACAATTGCTACTTTTTTTCCTAATTGGCTGGCACGAATGGCTGCAGGGTATCCACCTGGGCCGCTGCCTAAAACGATTACATCATATCCCATAAAATAAGTTTGAATCTTTTTTAAATAATTGCCGCAAAGGTAAATTATTCTTTAATATTAATGTTTGATATTTTGGTATTAAAAAAGCCCCAGATTTTCTGAGGCTTACAATGATATATGATATAAAAATTTATAAACTCACAATTACATAAGGTTTTTCTTTAGATACAGCTACACCTCCCTCTTTTTCTAATGTTACCGCAAAAGCCTGCGCTCTTCCGAACGTCTTCATTTTTTGCATTTTCAGTGTTTTTCCATCTTTTGATACAATCAAACCCGCATCCATTGCTTTTCCATCTACAATAGCCCATAATTGGTATTGCATACCTTTAGGTGCACTTGGTAAATCAGATGGGTCTAAATATAATTCACCTGTGTCAGTTATCCAATATATTTCTGCATCCACATCTTTGGGAGCAACTACAGGCTTCAACCTTAGTTGTAGGCTATGTTTATCTGTAATGGCATTAAAATTGTTAGTAGTTTCAGAAAAATTTTCATTTAATACTGCAAGTTGTTGCTGGCTTTCTTGGACTTTGGAATAAGCATCTTTGTATTTATTGTAAAATACGATATTAAAAATAGCGCTGCCTATAAGTAGTAAAACAGCTGCTGCTGCAATTCTACGTAGTGGGGAAATAGAAATTACTTTTGCAGGTATGTCTGCTGTTTTTGCAGGCGATAAATTTAGCTGATAAAATAATTTGTCTTTTATATTGGCAGTTGGGGTTATAGCATTTGCAATTGCATATGCTTCCAAAGCTTTTTGAACTTTGATTAACTCTTCCCTTACCTCAGGATATTGTTCAATACTGGCCAATATTAGGTCATTCTCTTCGGGTGTAGTGTCCCCAAATGAGTACATTTCCAAAAGCCCTGATGATATAATTTCTTCTTTTTTCACTTTTATTAAGATTGCACTAATTTTCTAAGTTCGATTATAGCTGTACGCATTCTGGTTTTTACTGTACCCAATGGAATACTCATTTCTTTTGAGATTTCCTCTTGTGTAAACCCATTAAAATATGCCAAGTCTATTATAATTTTTTGATCTGGCTTAAGGTTCTGAACTTGTTTGCGTAACCCTATTGTATCGAATTTCGATGTATTATAATTTTTGTCTTGTGAACTACTTACGAAATTTTCGTCTTGAGAGATTTTTTGTTGTTTTTTATACCCTTTACTTCTAAGTGTGTCTATAGTTAAATTCCTGGTAATGTTAATCATCCAGGTAAAAAGTCTTCCTTTAGAGGCATCATACTGCCCAAAATTGTACCAAATTTTCACAAATGCCTCTTGCAATATATCTTCTGCAATCTGCACATCATCTACCATACGCATAATTACCCCATTGAGTGCAGGTGAATAGTTATCGTATAAATAGGCAAATGCTTTTTGATCCTTTGCTTGTAGTAAGGAGATCAGTTCTTCTTCGCTATATGTTATGGTTAGAGGCAAACTAATTGCTGTATATTTTCTTAATGGTCTGCAAGTTACGTCCTTTTGCAATATTAATTAACTTAAATACTGGTTTTATAGTAAAAAATTGCGAGGTAATTTCAGTTTAACACTTTAATTACTTCAAAAACAGGGCTAAATAAATACCATTTTCCGGTAACTATTTCTTTACATTTATACCGTTTTCTTATTTTTTCACCTTTTTCAAATATCCTATTTCCCTTTATTTTAAATTTTTCGCCCATTGCTAGTTGCTCCACCAGCTGAATTCCCGCTTTGGGACTATCATAACTTTTTAAAACCCTCAGTAATTTCTCATCTCCACAACTACTTGCCGAAGGGTTTTTTATCGATTTTTGTAATGCATGCTCAATATCATTTGGAAAAATATTTTTTGCCGTAAAAGTTCGGAGTAAATTACCGAAATGCATTTTCCATTCGCTCCCATGCGGTTGAACCCGGTTTCCATGTTTTTCAAAAGTAATTAGGTGGGCAATTTCATGTAACAGGGTTACCAGAAAAGAATATTTATTTAAATCACCATTTACACTAATTCTATGGCCTTTGTCGGCATGTGCGTGCCTATAATCTCCTAACACACTACTACGCCTTCTTGTAACGGTTAGTTGAATTTTATGTTCATGTATATAAGTAAGCACCGGTTCAAATCCTCCAGCTGGGAGGTATTGTTCCAAAACCGAAAAATCTACTTTTGTTTTAGACATTTTTTTTCTTGTTCACTTTAGATATGGCATACACTTCGGCTGCCAAATAGATCAAATACATAAATAGGGAAATGAAAACTGCATTTTTATTATAACCATTTCCCTCTAATACTACATAAGCTAGTACTGCTATTACTGTACTAAACATCTTTATCATCATACCACCAATTATACTTCTTACAAATACATTCGGGTTTGGGTTTGTAAGGGCTTTTTTTTGTAAAAAGAAAACCAACACACCTATAATTAAAAAAAGAACATTGGCTCCTAATAATACATTCTTATCAACATTACATTTCTGCCACAATGTATTTGCAAATAAAATGAAAATGGAGAGCAATACAAATATAATAAGTATAGGCAATAAAATTTTTCCGAATAATTTCATGTTTTTATTTTAGCGATTTTTTAGAAGTTAAATCTTTTAAACTTTTTTGCAAATATTTATATCAAAAAGAACCAGCTATTTTTTGGGTGCCGTGTCTTTTATAATTTTATAAATAACAGCACTAATAACAATTAGCGGAAGCAGCCATACAAAAATGGGACTGGTAAAATGTAGCCACTCATCTATTTTTATACCCAAAAAAACCGAAAGGCCAATGGCAACAGCTAGTTGCGTGGCAAGGCCTGCATATTTTAGCAAAAGCGAGTTGTTGTTTTGCTTCATCAAAAAAATTAATTATTGTTTATGATTTCTTTAGGCAAAGCCAGTTTATTGGTATCCAATGGTACAATTTTACCTTGTAAAACTTTCTGTATATTTTTTAAATATCCATCTTGGTATTTTAATGCTTGCTCCATAGAATCTGTTCGTAATTTTAACTCTCTGTATTCTTTTAATTGTTTAGCGTTGCCCATACCCGAGCCTGGTAGATAATATTTTAATGGCGTAAAAACAATCAATGCCGAAGTTAAGCCCACTAATAATATAAAAACGCTGCTTAAAACTACATAAACACTTATTCGAGTTAGCTTAAATTTCACAACTTCTTCAAAGCTGTCTTCGTTCATTATTACAAGCCTATAGTGATTGCGCAGTCTTTTTAGGGTAGAGTTCATATCGGGCATTGACATATTGGCTACTTTTATATCAGATAATAAGGAAAAATGCTAAATTAGCCATTCTACAAGAAAACATATATTTTTTAACAGAAATAAATTATCGAAAGTAGCTATTTTAACGATGTACCCGTTATTTTTGAATGATATTACAGAATTAAGTCCGAACTTTAATTGACATTTTAAATAACTTCATGCGCAGATTTAAATTTATAAAAGGAATTGCATTTTTGTACTTGCTATCTGTTGGTATTACAACCATGGCACAACCTGCATGGACCTTTGATATTTTTGGTAAAGAAAAAAAGGCTGAGAAATATGAAGATAAACTGCTTGCCTCTGAAAAAACGGGTACAAAGAAGTTCGGTTTGGTTAGAAAGTTTCTTCAAAATACCACTTCGCATTATAATTTTTATTTCAATGCAAATAATACTTTAAATGCAGTGTTTGAGCGTGCACGCATTTCCAATAAAGATGATTATGCTAAACTACTGTCCTTTTATGCTTATTCATTAGAAAACACTGCTTCTCAAAAAAGCGATTTAGACTCTGTTATTTATAAAGCTACAGCAGGAATTTTGTTACACGACTTGCGCACAGAATGGGTAGATAATTTTTATTTACTCATTGGTAAATCCTATTTTCTTAAAAAAGATTTTGACTCTGCTGCACTTACTTTTCAATTTATTAATTACAATCTTTTTCCAAGAAAAAAGAAAAACGACGATGATAATAAAATTGTAGGAAGCAATGAAACAATTAAGGGTACAGGATCTGTTTCTATTGCAAACAAAGAGAATAGAAAGCTTGTACAAAAAGTATTTACAAGGCCACCTAGCAGAAATGAAGCTTTGATATGGCTTACTCGTACTTTTATAGAGCAAAACGAATTGGGAGATGCGGCTGGTTTAATTAGCATTTTACAG
>JANMGS010000660.1:0-2631 GCA_031374745.1 Ferruginibacter sp.
TATGCACGTATGGTAAGCAAACCTGTATATTCACCCTGTGCTCCACTATTGGGTTGTAAGGAGGTGGCTGTAAATCCTGTGATATTGCTCAACCATGCTTCCAATTCGGTTAATATTTGTTGATAACCTTTCCATTGGCTTGCAGGTGCAAACGGATGTATGTTGCTAAATTCTGGCCAACTCACTGGTATTAATTGTGTAGCTGCATTAAGTTTCATCGTACAACTACCAAGCGAAATCATGGATGTATTTAAGCTCAAATCTTTGTTCTCCAAGCTTTTGATATAACGAAGCATTTCATGTTCACTCCTATAACTATTGAAGATAGGGTGGGTGAGGTACTCGCTTGTTCTAGTTAGCGATGTTGGGATATTTGTCAGTAATGCATCGTTGCTAAAAATTACACCAGCATTGTCATCTCCTTTTGCTTTTGCAAAAATGTGAATGATATCCAATACATCATTTTGAGAGGTGGTTTCATCTAAGCTAATGATAATATAATCATTTGCATAAAAGAAATTTACTTCCGATGCTTCGGCTATTTCTTTGATTTTATTTACTAAATCAGTTTTTATTTTTATCGTATCAAAGAAAAATTTGTTTTCATTTGCAAAACCAATTGCAGCCAATTCATCGCTCAATGTTTTTGCCAACAAGCTCGTGCGCTTTGCTATATTTTTTAATCCTTCTCCACCATGATAAATGGCATACATAGCACTCATATTGCTCAATAAAGCTTGGGCAGTACAAATATTGCTTGTGGCTTTTTCCCTGCGTATATGTTGCTCACGTGTTTGCAATGCCATGCGAAGGCAACGATTGCCTTGTGCATCTATTGTTACACCAATAATACGTCCGGGTATATTTCTCTTAAATTCATCTTTTGTAGCAAAAAATGCGGCATGTGGCCCACCAAAACCCATAGGAACACCAAGGCGTTGTGCACTACCAATGGCTACATCTGCCCCCAACTCACCTGGAGCTGTGAGCAAAGTAAGCGACAATAAATCGGTAGCCATTATCACCATAGCATTTGCAGCGTGAGCAGCATCAATAAAATTCCTATAATCTTCTACAGCTCCATCCGAATTCGGATATTGTACAATAGCTCCAAAATAGCTTTCATCTAATACCGCCGTTTTGTAATCACCAAAAACCAATTCAACATGAATAGGTGTAGCCCTGGTAACCAATACATCTTTTGTTTGAGCAAAAATGGCATTGTCAACAAAAAACTTTGGAGAAGTAATATTGTCGGTATTTTTATTTTTATGATTCAACAACATGGCCATTGCTTCAGCTGCGGCAGTGCCCTCATCTAATAGGCTAGCATTGGCAACGGGTAAACCACACAAATCTGAAACCATTGTCTGAAAATTCAACAAACTCTGCAAACGGCCTTGTGCAATTTCTGCTTGATATGGTGTGTATTGTGTATACCAACCTGGGTTTTCAAAAACCGTACGCAAAATAACCGAAGGTACAATTGTACCATAATAACCTTGTCCCATATAGGTTTTAAAAACCTTGTTCATGGAAGCTACCTTCTTCAACTCAGTGAGGTATTGAAATTCACTTACAGGTCCATCAACTTGTAATGGCTCACTGGAACGTATAACAGCAGGTACTGTTTTAGAAATCAATTCTTCTATGTTTCCCATGCCTATAGCAGCAAGCATTTCTGTAGTTTCTTTTGCATCTGGCCCAATATGCCTTTGAGCAAATTCGTTTTGTTGTTGTTCAAATAAATTCATCTGGCTATCTTGATTTATATTTTAAAGGTTTGTTCAAACTGAGAAAATGGTTGCAATGAATGTTTCTATGTTTCAAAACATTTTAGCATAATAAAATGCTGCTTCAAATTATTTGAAGATAGTACATATTATAATAATTGTAAAGCATTCATGTACGCTAATTTGTAGCCTATAGTTTGCGCCGCAAAATTACGTTAATACAATTACAATATTTACTTAACTTTTAGCTGTGGAAAAGTTGGGGAAAGCACCCGATCATTCAGCAATTCTATTTAGGTAGATTTTGCTATGATATCCATTCGTTTCAATTCTCAATACACATTTTTTTTATAATTATACATTAACTAACGCCTACTATTTTTCCATCAATCACATCAATAAAATTAGCTTGAGGTACCTTTGGTAGGCCAGGCATTCGCATTATTTCGCCACAAACTGCTACAATAAAACCTGCCCCACGATTTATTACCAGATTTTGCACATCTATTTTAAAATCGCCATCCAATCCGCTTACCAATGCATCGTCTGTAAACGAGTATTGCGTTTTAGCCATACAAATGGGCAAATCGTTTAATCCAAGCTTATTGATTTTTTTTATCATTTCATGCGTTTTTTTGTACAAAACAACCTCTTTGCCGCCATAAATTTTTGTAACAATTTTACGCATTTTTGTTTCTATATCATCTTCCATTTGGTAACTGAATGCCAAGGTAGGGGATGGCTGTTCACATAAACGAACTACCGATTCTGCCATTTCTATTGCTCCTTCTCCACCTTTTGCAAAAGCATCATTAACGGCAAAGCTTACCCCTTTTTCATTACAGTGATTTCTCATCAGATCAATTTCTTCTTGCGTATCAAAATGGTATTTATTTAA
>JANMGS010000666.1:0-3007 GCA_031374745.1 Ferruginibacter sp.
ATAAGCAACACATCTTTTTGCTGAAAAAGATTATTGTCTTTTAAATATTTTTTAAAATTTGGTAAAAGGTCGTCCATAAAAAATAACAACAAATAAAAATAAATCGATTTTAAAAACTCAAGCCTGGTCTATCTCTTCGGGAGTTAATATTCCCTACCCCTATCAATTGGTCGGTACGATCTGTAAAACCTTTATAATAGATTAGAATGGTATAATTATTTTCTGTTTCCCAATAATTACCTTCTAATGGGTTTGTATAATCAGGCCCGTTTTTATCTGCTAAAATATATGTGTAAGAGTAATAACCTTGTTTCATATAAACGGAGGCTTCATACAAACCGGTAGCGTCGTTGAACTTCATTTTATATTTATCTGTAAGATCATAATTGGTAAACTGCCCAGCTACAAAAATTTCCTTTTCTACAAATGGTCTTCCGCCAGGCGGCGCATAACTAAATTGTACTGTTGCATAATCGCCCTGCCAAAAAGGGTTTAACCTATCAAACGTTATTAAGTTAAAAGTACCGTTGTAATCAGGATAGTAAACATACCGTTGATCACTTCTATCAATATCGGTTACCACATACATATTTGTAAAATTACTGCCATAGTCTGCATGGTCTATTCTATCACTTTGCACCCGAAAGCTTCTCAAATCGAGCCAACGCCATTCCTTACCTCCAGGAAACTGGGCTATATTTTCGTTGCTATAATCTAGCACATTGCCTCTTACAAAAGTTGGTTTTATGTCTCTTTGTGCATTGTCCCAACGGTTATTTTGCATCACAACCGTTTTTATTTGTTGTGCAGCACTAAAGGCATTTAAATCTCCAGTGGTAACAGTAAAACGAACTTTTTGATACTTTAAAAAATTTTGTGCGCCCATCAATTGAACTACAGAAGCATTTATAGATGCCTTTGCATCTACCACCAATAATCTTTTTGTAAATGCTAATTTTGACGTATCTCCATCTATAAAAACTTTCAACAGATAATTGCCAGAACTTATTGGAACAGAATTTTTTTCTGGTAAAATGGCTTGATAGTGTGTGTATTTTGTAAAGGCAATATTGGAGAAACGGTAGGTGGTAATGCGGTTTTGTGTAAATCCTTTGATATAAAGAAATGGAGAGATATCTACAGGCTTCCAATCGAAATCGCACAATTGGTAGGTGTAATAATAATTTTTGTAATTACCTTCCAAGTCATCAAATCGAAGTTCTACACGAGTTCCCCCACTAAGATTGTAAACGGGTAACTGTGTCTGGTCACCATATTGAAACAATTGTGCAGTAGCAATATATGGTTTATAAATTTTATCTGGTTCCTGAGCGAAACAATTAAAAGAGGTGAACAATATCACTCCAAAAAAAGATTGTGTTATTAACGCTTTGAAACTCATTTACAGTTTTAATTTTTATATTTTTGAATATACAACAAAAATAAGCCCATTTTGAACGTTTCGTACTTTATAGCCAAAAGATTAGCATCTGTTAAACAAAAAACATTCAGTCGCTTTATCATAGGCTTAGCTACCACGGCTACTACGCTCAGTGTAGCTGTTATGATAGTAGCGTTGAGTTTTGTAAATGGTTTTCAGCGGATAATAAGTACCAAGGTTTTTAATTTTTGGGGTCATATAAGGGTTCAACAAAATATAGAAGATAGGGCAAATACATCAGAAGAGTATCCAATAACTGCCAATGACTCGGTAGTAAATTATTTAAATCACGTGCCCGAAGTTGTTTCTGTAGAAAAATATGCTACTAAATCTGCCATTCTTAAGTACAATACGGATATAGAAAGTGTCTTTTTTAAAGGACTAGATAGCAAATATAATTTTGCTCGATTACAACCCTTTTTGATGAAAGGTAAATGGATAAGTTTTGCCGATAGTGGCTATAGCAAACAAATAAACATTAGCAATTACACCGCCACAAAACTAAAATTAAATGTTGGTGATAGTTTGATTGTCTTCTTTTTTAAACAGGATGGTTCCAAAAATACCAGGCGCTTGCATGTTGCGGGCATTTTTAAGACCGGTATCGAAAACTACGACAATAACTTTGCGCTCTGCGATATCAATTTAATAAGAAGATTAAACAATTGGGAACCCACCCAAATAGGTGGATATGAAATACTATTAAAAGATTATAAAAAACTAGATACCATTACAAAAAAAATTTACAATGAGTTACCAGAAACCTGGTACAGTAAGAGTATAAAAGAAATAGAGCCACAAATATTTGACTGGCTGGGTTTGCAAGGGCAATTAAAACGTATTCTCATTGGCATAATGATTATTATAGCCGTTGTAAACCTTGTAACATGCCTTATTATTCTGGTATTGGAACGAACCAATATGACGGGTATTTTAAAAGCCATAGGCGCTAAGGATTGGGACATACAAAAGATATTTTTATTCAATACATCTGCAGTTGCCATCATTGGCATTTTAGCGGGAACAATTCTTGGGCTTGCCATTTGTTTTATCCAACAAAAAACAGGCTTCATCAAATTAAATGAAGAGTCATACTATATGTCTGTAGCGCAAGCAGATGTAGATTGGGTGCAGGTTGTAGCAGTAGATGTACTCACATTGCTTGTTTGTTTTGCCACATTGATAATACCAACCTATTTGGTAAAAAAAGTGCAACCTGTAAATGCCATTGAGTTTAGGTAATGAACCGAAATGCAAGCTTGTATCATATTTTAAAAAGGCTATTACAGCATTACCAGTCACAAATATTTTTTCAAATAAAAATGATGCGCTGTGGGCACAGGTGCAGGTGGCAGCATTGGTCCGGTCTCAGTAGCTGTTCCGTATATATGTGTATGCGTAAGCCGCCTGCAGCGGCACGCCTACACATATATACATCGCTCCCTCCACCGCAGCCCGTCAGCTGTCGTCCATTTCTCAACAGTTACCTAAGCGAGTAAAAAAGGCGCTAAGAAATGGCGTACAAAATTATCCCTGCAGCCACTGCCACATTTAGCGACTCTGCAT
>JANMGS010000671.1:0-1541 GCA_031374745.1 Ferruginibacter sp.
ATGGCGCCTAGCTGAATGGCTACGGTAAATACCTTTACAAAATCCGTTTCTTGCACATGAAGCAAACGCTCTGTAATAATCATATGTCCAGTAGACGATACAGGTAAAAATTCGGTAAGCCCTTCTACCACTGCAATTACAATCGATTCGAAAAAATTCATTTAGTTATTTTAAATATAAAAAATAAGGGATAGATAGAGCAGGTAAATTATTTAGAAGAAATTTTATATAGTATCAAACAAAAATGCGCAGAAAGCATAAAACTCCCAGCGCATCGCAAACTGCCAACTGCAAACTGCCAATTGCAAACTGCTAGCTGCTAACTGTTTTCGGTTTCTTCATTATACCCACTATCTCTAAAATAAATCCGATAATAATGAGCAATGGAGCTATGGTAATTCGAGTAGTACTGTATACAGAATCCTTGTCAAAAATTTTTGGATCTGCACTCTTGCCGCCAGACATTAAAATAAAACCAAGTGCAATAACTGCCAAGCCAGCCAGCATCCAGACATAGTTTTCTTTGCTAAATAAATTGTTGTTGGGTTTCACCGAAGCTTTGTTCTCTTTAAGCATAAATTATTATTAGGAGTGCAATTTATATTTTTTGTACTAATAAAGGTCATCCAATTTTAATTTCAGGTATTTTATGACTGCTCTATGGGTGCTTACAAGGTTTATGGTTATACCTAAGATAATCATTGTCAGGAAAAGTAGTACCATATTTTTATTATCTCTTAGTATTTTTATTTCTGGTGGCCCAAAAGACTCTAACAGAAAAATAAATAAAAGCAATAGCGCAATAGCAATGAGTGAAGCTATAAGGCCATTTATGATTGCACGAATGTTTATAGGTTTGGCAATGAAAAACCTTGTAGCCCCCACCATTTGCATTGTTTTTATCAAAAATCTATTGCTATACATTGCAAGCCTTATTGTATTGTCTATAGAAAATATGACCAAAATAGTAAGTAAAATTGCCGCAATTAAAAACCCAAAAACGACCGTTTTTGCAAAGCTGCCCACTTTTGCAACCATTTCTTGTGGGAATTTAAACTCCGAAACCAAACCAGGATACATTTCCTGGATACGAGAGGCTATTTTATTCAAACTATCGGATTCTACATAATCGGCCTTTACAAAATAATCGATGCTGGCTGGTAAAGGATTGGCCTTTATGAAAGATCTCCAAGTAGTATCAGCCTCGTTTTCATAAGCTTTTATGGCCATTGCTTTGCTTATATACTTTACAGATTTTATAGACGGTAGCGTTGCTATATAGTTTGTAGCGCTATCTATTACTTTTTTAGCAGCATCAGGATTAAGGTAAGCAGATACTTGAATACTTTCCTTAAAATAATCACCTGTTTTACGAATGTTTAAAAAGAACCAGCCCACAATACCAAACAGAAATAATACCAGTGCCACCCCTACTATGGCATAAATATAACTAGGTTTTCCTCTTTTGCTCGATGCTTTTCCAAATTGCGACATATCTATATTATTCTGCGGTTAGCGATTATTTATTCACTGAATAAGGC
>JANMGS010000713.1:0-2354 GCA_031374745.1 Ferruginibacter sp.
CGTTTTCAAAAGCCTTTCATGGTAGAACGTCATTGGCTGTAGCAGCAACAGATAATCCAGCGATTGTAGCTCCAGTGAATGAAACGGATAATATAACTTTCTTGCCCTTTAATGATGAGGTGGCATTGGCCAATCATTTTGAACATTATGGGAATGAAATTTCATCGGTAATTGTTGAGGGAATACAAGGTGTAGGTGGAATAAGAGAAGCTAGCAAATCATTTTTACAGCTCATAAGTAGTCTTTGTACAAAATACAACGCAGTCTATATTGCTGATAGTGTACAATGCGGTTATGGAAGAACGGGACAATTCTTTGCACACGATTATGCAGGCGTAAAAGCAGATATTTATAGTATGGCAAAGGGAATGGGCAATGGTTTTCCTATTGGTGGCATATTGATAGCGCCGCACATACAACCAAAACATTTTATGCTTGGTACAACATTTGGTGGGAATCATTTGGCATGTGCAGCAGCATTAGCAGTATTGGAAGTAATAGAAAAGGAACAACTTTTAATGAATGCAAAAACAATGGGCGATTATTTAATGGATAAATTAAAATCCTTTTCTCAAATAAAAGAATTGCGTGGCAGGGGTTTGATGATTGGAATAGAAATGCGGGAAGAATATGCGCATGTAAAAAATGATTTATTGTTTAACCACAGCATATTTACCGGCGAAGCAAAACCAAATACGATAAGGCTTTTACCTGCTTTAAATATTACGAAAACGGAAGCAGATTTATTTTTAGGATTATTTGCAGAAACTTTAAATTAAAAATTAATGCAACATTTTATTTCGGTAAACGATGTAGACAATATAGATGCTTTGGCGCAAAAAGCATTGGCATATAAGCAAAATCCTTTTGTAGATAAGGGTTTGGGCGCTAATAAAAGAATTGGATTGCTGTTTCTAAACCCAAGTTTGCGTACCCGCATAAGCACCCAGATAGCGGCAGAAAATTTGGGTATGCAAGTACTCACATTCAATGTAGGCAATGATGGTTGGAAATTAGAATTTGAAGAAGAAGCCATCATGAGTGGAACTACTGTAGAACATATAAAGGATGCGGCACCCATTCTTGGAAATTATTTTGATATGATTGGCGTAAGAAGTTTCCCCTCATTAACCAATAAAGAAGAAGATTATAGTGAGCATGTAATTAAGCAATTTATAAAATATGCCGGAGTGCCAGTTGTAAGTTTAGAAACAGCTACACTACATCCGTTGCAAAGTTTTACGGATATAATTACAATTAAAGAACAAATATTATCAGCTCCTATGGCTTCCGATGCGGAGAAAAGAAAGTTGAAAATTGTACTTACATGGGCGCCCCATATTAAACCTTTGCCACAATGTGTTGCCAATAGTTTTGCTCAATGGATGAATGCTTGGGACCTCTCCCTAACCCTCTCCAAAAGTGAGGGAATTGATTTTGTGATTACCCACCCAGAAGAGTATGAATTAGATGAGCAATTTACAACAGGAGCAACCATTACGCACAACCAACAAGAAGCATTAAAAGATGCTGATTTTGTGTATGTAAAAAACTGGAGTACATACCACGATTATGGAAAAATATACAGCAACGACCCATCTTGGATGCTTACACCAGAAAAATTAAAAGTGACCAACAATGCAAAAATTATGCATTGTTTACCGGTACGTAGAAATGTAGAATTGAGTGATGAAGTATTGGATAGCGAAAATAGTTTGGTAACACAGGAAGCAAGTAATAGGGTTTGGGCGGCACAGGCAGTGCTAGCGGAAATATTAAAAACAACAAACAAATAATATGCAGCAATTGATTGTGGTTAAGATTGGCGGTAATATTATTGATGATGCTATTGCATTAGAAAAGTTTATTGAAAAATTTGCAGCCATTCATACAGCTAAAATATTAATACATGGTGGTGGGAAATTAGCGACTGATATGGCAACAAAAATGCAAATTCCTCAGCAAATGATTGAAGGCAGACGGATAACAAACGAGGCTACATTGAAAATAGTTACCATGGTTTATGCAGGATTTATTAATAAAAATATTGTTGCAAAACTACAAGCTAAATCATGCAATGCAATTGGATTAAGTGGGGCAGATGGAAATCTTATTTTAGCAACAAAAAGAATAGTAAAAGATATAGATTACGGCTTTGCAGGTGATATTGCAGCAAATGGAATTAATACAGCATTATTAAAAATTTTATTAGAAAATAATACATGGCCTATCATTGCTCCTATTACCCACAATGGAGAAGGCCAATTATTAAATACAAATGCCGATACAATAGCTAATGAAATTGCAAAAGCAATGTCGGCATATTACGAAGTTCATTTGGTTTACTGTTTCGA
>JANMGS010000714.1:0-1944 GCA_031374745.1 Ferruginibacter sp.
CTTTATTATCTTTGCTTCTTTGCGTGAATCCCTCACTCCTTCAAATCCAACCGTATCTGTAATTCATCAAACTGTTTGTCATCAATCGTACTCGGTGCATCTATCATTACATCTCTGCCACTGTTGTTTTTAGGAAAGGCAATAAAATCTCTAATACTTTCACTACCACCAATGATAGCGCATAGCCTGTCAAAACCAAAAGCCAGCCCACCATGCGGCGGTGCACCATATTCAAAAGCGCCTAGCAAGAAACCAAATTTATGTTGTTGTTCTTCCTCATCCATACCCAATGCGGCAAACATTTTTTGTTGCAATTCTTTTTGGAAAATACGGATACTGCCACCACCAATTTCGTTGCCATTAAGTACCATATCGTATGCATTGGCTTTTATGTTTGCATAAGGATGTTTAAGGTATTCTGCTGCATTTGCAATGGTAGGATCATTGTTTATCATCGTATCTATATCGCTTGGCTTTGGCGATGTAAATGGATGGTGCCTTGCTACCCAGCGGTTATCTTCTTCTGCATATTCAAACAACGGAAAATCCAATACCCACAATAATTTAAAATCATCGGCTTTGCGCAAGCCTAAGGTAGTACCCATGTACATACGCAGGTCGCTAGCAGCTTTGCGGGTGCGCTCTTCTGCACCAGCTACTATCAAAATTAAATCGCCGGCTACAGCATTGGCTGCAGTTGCTATTGCTTTTAATTTTTCTTCTGGATAAAATTTATCTACGCTGCTTTTGTATGTACCATCTTCGTTGCACTTAATAAAAACCAATCCCTTCATGCCTATTTGTGGTCGTTTTACCCACTCGGTTAGTTCATCTGTTTGCTTGCGGGTATAATTTGCACAGCCCGGCACTGCAATGGCTATAACGGTTTCGGCTTGGTCAAATACTTTAAAGTCTACCCCGTTTATTAATTGCGAAATGTCTTTGTAATCATTTGCACCTATCTCCGCTAAAGCCCCTCCTGTGGAGGGGTTTGGGGAGGCTTGGCAAGTGTGCGATGGAAATTTCAAATTGCACAACTTCATACCAAACCTAATATCTGGCTTGTCATTGCCATAAGTCCACATGGCATCCATCCATGTCATGCGCTCAATGATTTCTGTATAGTCTATATTTTTTACATCTTTAAAAATGCGGCGCACCAATCCTTCAAACATTTGTAAAATATCTTCCTGCTCTACAAAACACATTTCACAATCTATTTGGGTAAACTCGGGTTGTCTATCGGCACGTAAATCCTCATCTCTAAAACATTTTACAATTTGGTAGTAGCGATCGTAGCCGCTTACCATTAGCAATTGTTTAAATGTTTGCGGGCTTTGAGGCAAAGC
The DNA here is from genome assembly GCA_031374745.1 of Ferruginibacter sp. GTDB lineage: Bacteria > Bacteroidota > Bacteroidia > Chitinophagales > Chitinophagaceae > Ferruginibacter. The sequence goes on from JANMGS010000714.1 coordinate 1,350, forward strand.
ATAAAATTGTCCGGCATTCATACGGCTGGGCACTACAAAATCCCTGGCTCCTTCTGGCGTACTTTTTATAAGAAAAGGTGTTTCTATGTCCATAAAATTATTTTCGTGCAAATAATTTCTGGTGCTTCTTCCTACAGCATATCGAAGTTCTAAATTTTTCTTTACCGCATTTCTACGCAAATCTAAAAAGCGGTATTTCATACGCAGCTCATCGCCACCATCGGTATCATCTTGTATGGTAAATGGCGGCGTGATAGATTTATTTAAAATAGAAAAACTGTTTACTTCTATTTCTATTTCGCCTGTAGGAATATTTAGATTTTTATTGCTACGCTCGCTTACTTTACCTTTTACTTGCAGCACAAATTCACGACCAAGCGGATTAGCATCTAGATACGTATTCAAACTTTCGTTAAACAACAATTGGGTGATGCCATATCTATCCCTCAAATCTACAAAGGTAATGCTGCCAAATTTACGAACAGTTTGTACCCAACCAGCAAGGGTAACTTCGGTATTTATATCGGCCATTCTTAGCTGGCCACATGTGTGCGAACGAAACATAAAGTGAGTGATTTTGCTGCGAAGATAAGGC
>JANMGS010000717.1:0-2457 GCA_031374745.1 Ferruginibacter sp.
TAGAAAAGGACAACTATTATATTGTTACTACTTACAACATGTAGCAGATGAAGAAAACAAATTAAAAAAATTATAAAATGAAAAAAAATAATATTCTAAATCTATTTCTTGTTCTAGCGCTAATATATTCCTGCAACCAAAAGACAAAAACAAATGATAGTACAATAACAGATACAGCCAATGAGCAAAAGCTCATAATAACCATGCTGGATTCTTTTAATAGTGCTGCAGCAAAAGCAGACTTTACAAAGTACTTTAATTTTTATACTGAAGATGCTATTTTTACTGGTACAGATGCTACCGAACGTTGGGATAAAAAAGCATTTATGGCATGGGCAAAACCAATATTTGAAAAAGGCAGCGCCTGGAATTTTACAGCATTAGAACGCCATATTTATTTTGATAAAACAGGAACATTTGCTTGGTTTGATGAACTGCTAAATACACAAATGAAAATTTGCAGAGGCTCAGGCGTATTGGTAAAACAAGGTAATGATTGGAAAGTGCAACAATATATTTTATCAACTACTATACCGAATGATGTATTGGATAGCATCATAAAACTTAAGTCGCCAATGGAAGATTCTATCATTAAAACATTTGGTAAATAACAAATCAATGAAAGCAAAATCAATCAAAGGAAAATCAACAGAAGAAATTAAAGTTGCTTTGGCACAAAGCATGGCAGATGGTTATGAACCAACTGTTGCGTTTGTATTCATATCAATCAAACAAGATAGAAAAGCGATAAGTACCATACTCACTGAAAATAATATTGATTTAATTGGTGCTACTTTAAGCACAGAGTTTATTGATGGATTCTCAGCCTACGTTCGTGTATCACGAATGCAAGCTGTGGTTCGTGAGACACGAACCTAGGCGAGGAATACACATGCTTAAGGTTTTTAATAAAACAATGCGGAAGGAAGCTAGAAAGCTGCTGGCTCAGGCACAGCAGCTAAGCGAATTGCTAAAAAGAGAATATCACCTTAAATAAATTATGGAAGAAAAGAAAAACATTTCACCCAAACAAACGGAAGAATATATTCCTGAAGTTGAGCACATTGAAACGCCAACTTCAACCGAAGAAATAATTTCTACTGAAGAAAATATTTTTCCCGAAAAAGAAACCGATGCTATCGAACAACAGCCAACTGCTAACAACCAACAAACCGAAATTATGGAAGTACATCATCATGCACACAATCCGGCAGAGCCTCATCATAAAAAAAACTGGAAATCTTATTTCTGGGAATTTTTAATGCTTTTCCTTGCTGTTTTCTGTGGGTTTTTAGCGGAGTATCAATTGGAGCATAAGATAGAAAGAGAAAGAGCCAAAAAGTACATGTACGATATGGTGCAAAACTTAAAGTATGATACCATCCGCTATAACCGTAACCTGAGGAATAACGAAATCGGAGGCAAGCAACTGGATTCTTTTAGGGCAGAAATAAGCATGGCAGTTAAAAGTCAAATTAATACCAATCGGTTGTACGAATTATGGATGAAGACTGCAAATTTTAGTACAGTGGTTTACAACCGTACAGCACTTACTCAATTAAAAAATTCTGGTAGTTTTCGTTTAATTAAAAATGATAGGCTTTCTTCATCCATTAGCGATTATTATGAACGAAAATTAGCTGCATCAGAAGAAGCAGAGGAAAAGCTAAGAAGAATGAGCGAACGGCTCAGCATTACCAGCGTACAGTTTTTTTATTATGAACCTTTAGATGAAATGCTCTCAACAGAAACAACATTTAAAGAAATGACTCCAGACTTAGTGGCAGAAAGAATAAATAAAGTCTTAAATGCTGATCGCCCAATGACGCTTTTAAACACCAATCCCGCAGAATTAAAACTTTTATATAATGATGTGGCCTTGAAAGAAGATGCTATGAAAGGATATAACGCTTTTTTGCGTTGGTCAAGAGAATCCGCTATTACTTTAATGCAGGAAATAAATCACGAATATCATTTTGAAAAATAATGGAAGACAACAAACCCATCAACAACGAAGAAGAAGTAAGGCCGCCAAACAATGAAGAACAGTTGAACAACCCTTTAACTGAAGAAACAATTAATGAATCGGAACAACCTATAACTCATAACCCACCCCCCGAAACTCAAGAAGATATGGAAGTACATCATCATGCCCACGACCCTGCGCTACCGCATCATAAGAAAAACTGGAAAAATTATTTCTGGGAATTTTTGATGTTGTTTCTCGCTGTATTCTGCGGATTTTTAGCGGAGTATCAGTTGGAACATACTATTGAGCACCAGCGGGAGAAAAAATACATTCAGTTATTAGTTGAGGATTTGAAAACAGATACAACTCACCTTGAAAACTATATTTCTGAAAGAAAGGAAAAACGAGTGATGATGGATTCATTGGTTTTATTGTTAAGCACAGGTATGCACAAACAAATGGGTAATGAAACTTATTTTTTTGCCCGC
>JANMGS010000732.1:0-1825 GCA_031374745.1 Ferruginibacter sp.
TTTTTGTAGGGAGCCAATCGTAGCATTAAGGCTTTTTTGTCTTTAAATGGGGCAATTATGGCATTTTCAGAAAATTTTAAATGGGCTTTGGGTTTGCTAAATCGCCCATAGAGTAATCCTGTGGCTAGTGCGAAGGCTAAAAGTCCCATTAAGGCTTGTGTGGCAGCCACTGCACTGGTCATGAATCCTTGTGGGTTAATGTGACCGTAACCCACGGTGGTAAAGGTTTGAGCGCTAAAAAAATAGGCTTGTCCAAATTTTTCTATTTCAGAAGTGGCTGTAATTCCGTTGAGGTGATCTACTCCTATAATGTAATAAATTAAGGCAAAAACAAAATTGATTAGTATAAAAAAGGCAAATATTATGATGTGAAATTTCCATGTTGGAATATCTAATAAGGTATGGAACCAACTGATACGGTCTAGAATTGGCACACCTTTTTTTTGAATATTGGCTTGACCGTTTTTGTCGATAAATCGTCCGCCGTAATTGGCAGCATTGGTGCCAAAACCGGTGTGGTCGTCTATTTGTAGGTTTTTGTTTCTTTTTTTAAAAACTGCCATGATTTTTGTTTGTTCAAAGTTAGGGAAATGATTTTAGAATTGCGAATTGCGATTTAGGAATTTTGTTATATCACTGCGTGAGGGATGGAGGGGTATCCTGTTATTGCTTGTTTAAGGGTTGTTTTTGAAATATGAAGTTGTTGGCAATAACAGATATAGCCGATAGCCCGACCGAGTCTCGCAATTTCGTGAGGAACGAACCAATTGCGGCGAGGGCACGCCCAAATTGTTTTTTTGGTAGTGTTTCTTTTTTTTGTATTTTAGTACAATATTCCTTATAGTTATGATATCTGCCATTCAATATTCTTTCGGTTTGCATAAAGGGCAAAAAGTTATTTTTTTGACATTTGCTTATGATAAAAATACTATTGATACTGTAAGAAAAATGGTGGGAAGCCGTTGGAGCAAGAGTAGAAAGTGCTGGTATGTGCCTAATGTTGCTGCTTATAGAGATCGATTTGGTCTGACAGAAGAAACGGTTGGCGAGAGTATGTTGTGCAAGATTGATGCGGTTAATATTCCTGATTTTTATAGGTATATTGAAACGTTACAACTGATGGGATATAGTCCAAGTACCTTACGGACATATAAAAGCGAGTTTGCACAACTGCTTTATATTTTGAAGTCCAATTGGGTTCAAAATTGTGATGAAGAAATGATTAGGCGGTATGTTTTGTATTGTATTAACGAGTTAAAATTATCAGAAAATTCGTTGCACAGTAGGATAAATGCTATTAAATTTTATTTTGAAAAAGTACTGAAGCGAGAACAGTTTTTTGTAGAGATTCCCAGACCAAAAAAGCAATCGAAACTGCCCAAGGTAATTCATAGTTCGGATATTAAGAAGCTATTGGCGGTTACCCAAAATTTGAAGCACAATACTATTTTAAAATTGGCTTATGGAATGGGTTTGCGTGTTTCGGAGATTGTAAATTTGCGTGTTGTGGATATTGATAGCCAATCGATGCGTGTATTTTTGGCTCGTGCCAAAGGTAAAAAAGATCGTTACGCCAATTTGCCGGAGAGTGTTTTGGAACAATTGCGCTTGTATTTTAAAGAATATCGCCCAAAAGAATTTTTGTTTGAGGGACAGTATGGTGGGCAATATAGTGCGCGAAGTGCGCAACAAATTTTCAAGTCAGCTATTACAAAATCAGGTGTTAATAAGAATGTTGGCATTCATAGTTTGCGGCATAGTTTTGCCACTCATTTGTTAGAAAACGGCACCGATATTCGTTTTATTCAGGAACTTTTGGGTCATA